>JAFAZZ010000525.1 GCA_019239375.1 Solirubrobacterales bacterium
CTCCTCATCCTTGCGCTACCCCCCAGGAGGCACCGGAAACGGGAACGGCGCGGCCGCCTCGGATGCCGGCGCCGCGTCGGGCGCTACCGTCGCCGCCTCGGGCGCTCCCGCGTCTGGACTCGTCTTCTCCTTCTTCGCGCCCTGGACCGCCAGCTTGCGAGCCGTGAACGTCGGCGTAAAGCCGGTCTGGCTGCACTTCTTGCCGAGCTTGCTGATCCGGCCAACTACCTTTACTGAGTCGCTGGGCGCCGGCGGGTTGGTCCCATCACCGAAGGTGACCTTCGCGTTGGAGAGCGTGTAGGTCACATCGCTGCCGCTGCTGGACGAAGCCTGAGGGTTGGCCTTCGTCACGTGGACCGTGACAGTTCCCCGCCTGAGGTGCGCCAGGGTCAGGAGCTATTTCGCTGTGGCGAACCGAGGCCCGGTTCGCCGCGCACGCCTCAGGCCGGGGGCGTCGCGCTGGACCCCGGCGTCCTCGGCTCGGCCGTCGCGGCCGGTTCGGCCGTCGGGGTCGGTTCGGCCGTCGCGGTCGGTTCGGCCGTCGCGGTCGCTTGGGCCGTCGCGGTCGCTTCGTTCGAACTCACGGGTTCGGCCGTCGCGGCCGGTTCGGGCGTCGTACTCGGTTCGGGCGGCACGGTCGGGGGAGCGGTGGCGCCAGGCGGCGAGACACTAGACGTCTCGGCGACGGAGCTGTCCGATTCGGCCGCAGACTTCTGCATCTTCATCGCCAGCCAGGCGGTGCCGCCAACGGCAACCGCCAAGACCACGAGCCTCCCGCGCCGGCGGCGCTTGGGCGGGGGCTCGGGCTTCTTTTGAAGCGCCGTCGCGGCGTTGCGTATGGACGTCGCTGCCCGCCGGAGGTTGGCGTACACGCGTTTGTCCTGGGTAACCGCGGCGCGTTCGCGGCGTGTGCGTTCGTAGACATCGCGCAATCCGGTGGCGGCGTTTCGCAGCTGTTCCTGGACGTATTCGTCTTCGAGCACCTGCCGGACGTAGACCATGGCTCGCTGGGTATCGGGCATTAGTTCAGGTGCGCTCGGGTTCCTCTTCGCCCGGCCAACTCCCGGTCATCTTCTGGAAGGCGTGACGAGAGCCGTGGTCGACGAGACCTCGCACCGCATGGACGATCGCTCCCTGCACTATCAGCGCGACGATCAGCTTCACGAGCGAGATCTCGCGGTGCTTGGGCTCGGGCGCATCTTCGTCGTCGAAGGCGCCCCAGATCAGCTCAAAGGTCTTCTTGCTGATCACGCCGGCAAGAATCCCGCCGATCACGCTGAACGGGATGAACAGAAACTTGCTCATGCCACTTGATCTCCCCGCGACGGGCGGTTCATCCTGTGGCCTCGCGGTGCTTGGGCGCCTTGCGGGGCTCGACGAACGGCTCCTCGTCGGCTGGCTGCCCGGCCTCAATCACCCGGGCGCGCTCGATCTCTGCATTCAACTCGGCCCCAAGGAGCACGGCGATGTTGGAGATCCACAGCCAGACCAGGAAGATGATCACGCCGGCGAGCGTGCCGTAGGTCTTGTTGTATGAGGAGAAGTTGGCCACGAAGAACGCGAACGCGCCTGACGCGATGACCCAGATGACCACGGCGAACACGCCGCCCGGGCTCAGCCACCTGAAGCCGGGATGCTTCACGTTTGGGGACGCCCAGTAGAGGATCGAGAACATGAAGCTCACCACGAGCAGCAGCACTGGCCACTTCGCGATGTCCCACACGGTGACCGCCGTGTTGCCCACCCCGAGCAGCTTCCCGATCTGCGTGGCCAGGCCGCCCGTCATGACGACGGCGAACGCGCTGATCGCCAGCAACGCCAGCAACAGGACCGTGACGAAGATCCTCACCGGCAGGGTCATCCAGATCGGCCGCCCCTCCTCGATGTCGTAGATGGCGTTCGACGCGCGCATGAACGCGGCGATGTACCCGGAGGCGGACCAGATGGCACCGGCGATACCAACGACGAAAAGGAGTCCAGCGGCGCCGCGGCTGTGCTGGAGGTTCTGGATGGCCTGGGTCAGGATGGTGTGCACCGACCCGGGCGCAAGCTTGCCCACGTTCGTGATGAGCGGCTGGGTCGCCGAGGGACCGATCAACCCGAGGATGGACACCAGGGCGATGATCGCGGGAAAGATCGCCAGCACCCCGTAATACGTGAGCGCCGCCGCCCAATCGGTGACATTGTCGTTTTTGAACTCGCGAATGGTCCGCTTGAGCACGCCGAACCACGATCTGGTCCCCAGGCGACTTGGCTTTTCAGGCGCGCGTCCGTTCGGCTCGTTCGTCGCCTGCTCGTGCTGAGATGTCTGAGTGGGCATGGCTCCTCCTTCCAGACCTACCGCCTCATCACCCATCCGGCTAGGAAGCCGAAGGCGAACGCGCCGGCGGCGGTTACCGGCACCGGGTTCTCGCGCGCCTTCTGCGACGCGCTGGTGGCGGCCGTCGATGCGGTCTGGGGCGAGGCCTGTTTGGCTTTCCCCGCCAGCTCGTCCTTCTTGCCCACGACTGCCGCCTTGGTGTCCTGGAACTTCTGCTTGGCCTGCGACTTGACGTCGGCCTTGGCCGCGAGCGCCGCGACCGTATCGCCCAGCTCTTCGCGGGTGGCCTCGATCTCCCGGCGGATCTCCTCCGGGTCGCCGCTTCCGGTAACTGCCGCGTCGCTGCTCCCGGTCACTGCCGTGCCTGCTGTGCGCGGGTCTTCGCCCATTCCACGTCCTCCTTCACGCTCTCGGTCGCCTGCTCGGGAACCGGCGGTGTGGCCTGCTGGACCTTGTTCTTGCCCTGCAAGGCGAGCACCCCGGCGATCGCGCCCAGCACGAGCGCGACGATCAGCGCGGCCAGCCACGGAGTGACCGCAGTGGCCAGCGCCAGAATTCCTGCAGCGATCAGTGCGCCGAGGGCGTAGAAGCCGGCGATGCCGGCGCCACCAAACATTCCTGCGCCGATGCCGGCTTGCTTGCCCTTCGCCGTCATCTCGGCCTTGGCAAGCTCCACCTCCTGGCGCGCCAGCCGACTTGACTGCTCAGACAACTGTTTGACCAGTTCGGCTATCGACGCGTCTGGCGGTGGGCCGCCGCGCGTCTCGCTTACGTTGGCCATCGCTTTCCTCCTGATTGGGACCTTGAGTGGGACTTCCCACTGGCCCCGTCCGTAAAACCCGGACAAATCAAGACAAACGTCCCAGAGCCTGGCCACGCCTGATGCTGTTCTCCTTCACACGAGGGTCCGGGGCGGCTAGATCGAGATGGGTCCGCGGTGGCCAGTGAGATGGCGCGCGCCTATCGGAACGCGCCTACCGCGCAGAACCGGGACATCTGTTCCGGCGAGTAGGCCGTGTGCGTCCCTCTGGAGTCCGGTGGTCGCACATCAATCGGGACAACGCAGACCGAACAGGGACGCAACTGATGCCGCTTTCAGGAGCGGAGCGGTCGCCATGCTACAAGTCAGGGAATGGCGGAGCCGGCTAACGCACCACAAGCCGGACCGAACGCCCCAAGCGGTCTCTCGTCGATGCGTTCGGACGCGCTCGCCAGCCGCCAGCGCATTCTCCGGGCCGCCCGGATGCTGGAGGGGGATCGCCGGGTCACCATGGGCGAACTCGCCGCGGCGGCAAACGTCGGTCGATCGACTCTGTATCGCCACTTCCCCACTCGTCAAGCACTTGAGCAGGCGCTGGAGGACCACGAGGAGCCAGACTTTCGGCCCGCCCCGGCCGCAAGAGACCAGGTCACCCCGATGCCATACCGCTCTCCCGGGCAGCTTGGCCGCGTCTCGCCGCTTGCCCTCGAGGTGACCCGCGTGCTCGACGAGGTTCCACCCCATTTGGTGCCCGACCAGCTGGTCGCCGAGGCCAGGCGGTCCGCGGGGGTGGCGATCGCGCTGTACGTCGTTGACATTGACGGCTCGCAGCTGCTGCGCCTGTCCGGGTCGGAGGAGTTTCCCCAGCAAATCGACGGGCCGCCCGCGCTCGGCCCGGAGATCGTGCCCGAGGGCCTGCCTGGTTTCCAGGAGCGGCTGCAACGCCAGCTGCCGGGTTGCGTCATCGAGCCGCTGTGGCTACGCGGACGCGTGACCGCGCTCCTGGTGTGTGTCGGCAGCCCGCTCGGCGATCTAGCCGACGTCGCCAAGCAGGGCGCCGCCGCGCTCGAGCTGGCCAACGACTACACCGATTACGTCGAGGCGACCCGGCGGCGCAAGCCGACCACGCCAGCCGCGGAGATCCAGCAGCATCTGTTCCCGCCGCGGATCGCTCGCATCGCGGGCGCTCAGCTCGCCGGCGGTCTGCTACCGAGCTACGAGGTGGGGGGCGACTGGTTCGACTTCGTCGAGAACCGCGACGGCGCCTGGCTCGCCATCGCCGACGCGGCCGGCACCGGGCCCACTGCCGCCGGCCTGGGAGCGGCCGCGCTGGGTGCGCTACGCGCGGCGCGGCGCAGCGGTAAGGATCTGGAGGATGCCTTAACCGCTGTCCACGAGACGGTTCGGCGGCTCGACAACGACGACTTCTACATCACCGCCATCCTCGCGCGGTGGCATGCCGTGACCTCGATGCTGACCTGGGCCAACTGCGGGCATCCGCCGCCCTACCTGATCGACAAGGACGGCACCCTGTCCGCGCTCGATGCACCGCAACACCCCCCGCTCGGGGTCGACGTCACCTCGCCGAAGTTCAAGCTGACCCAGCGCCAGCTGGAGTCCGGTGAGCGGCTGATCCTGGTCACTGATGGGATCATTGACCGGGAGGTAGAGGGGGGCGGCACGTTCGGCGTGGACGGGATCAAGCAGGCATTGGAGCGCACCGAGAGCGCGACGGCCGCGTCGACGGCCATGGCCATCCAGCAGGCGGTCACTGAGTGCTGGAGCGAGCCGCTGGAGGACGACGCGACCATCGTGGTGATGGCGATCGACTGAGCAACCCGCGGCGCAGCGGGACGGATACCGCTGGCGGTTGGGCGACCGGTCGGACCCCTACAAGCGTTGTTTGTCCCGATTTGCCCCAACTTGCGCGACGAGGCGGTCAGAGCTGGGATTGATTTGGCGCCGCGATGGGTAAATTTGACAGAGGCGTCCCATCTGTTGGTGCGCTTGTGAGGGTGCTGGAACCAAGGGGGACATTCACCATGCAAAGGGATTTCAGCGTTCGGGTTCCCACCGCGTCGCGAGCCGGGCGAGCGCCCGCGGCGACCGGGACGGTCTTGGCGGCCGGAAGCCGGCGGCCGCGACAAAGCGGATGGGACGGCGACGTGCGCGCGAAGTCGATCTACGCCCTGGCGGAGTGGAGGGGGCGTCGAGACCAAGCAGGGCAGCCAAAGCTGGTGACGGCGGCCATCAAGGCGCTGAGGATCGTCGCCAGCCGGGGCGCGGGGCCAAAGCGCGGGCAGGCGAGGATGGGCGCCCCACCCTGGATGGGAGGGTCCTGACGATCGGCGTGCTGGCTTGATGCCAGGCGCGCCAGCCCCCCGGCCGCATGGTGGGCGGGCGACTTAATGGACGCCGGCTCGCGGGTCGGGGGAAATGCCCTGGGTCGATGGGAATTGCCTATAAGTCCGCATTCGGCGCGCAGCCAGCCGCGCGTGCGGAGTTCGCTTCGTCCACGGCGGCTAACTCCACATTCGCCTCGGGCGCGGCGGCGAGCGCGGAGATAACGGCAACGTCTTGGCCCCAAGCTGAGAATGCTCGCTGCTGGGCGGGGTGGGCCCCCCGGTTGGGATCGCTGCTCTCCTGATCGGGCGGGACGGTCCAGCGTCGGGGCGAGTTCGCGCTCAGGTCACAGCCGGCTGACTAGTGTGCCCACGTGCCGTAGCGCTGAGGCGGCTCGTCGACAGCCCGCACGACTCTCTGCTGAAGGTCATCGCCCGCCTGCATGCCGTGCGTGGAGACCAAATGGTCGTGCGCGGCGCGCAGCACGTCGTCGCGCTGGCCAACCATCTGCACCGAGCAGTTGTCGCCCGGAACCCGGGCACAGTCGAACACGGTCCTGGTCATGGGGTCTCCCTTCTTGTTTGTCGGCGGATCGTTGCCGCTGGGCCGGCCCCAGGCGACGATCCCGGTGGCCAGGCACGTGCACGTGCCACAAGCGCTTCGGCCCGCTGAAGCGCCGGCGCCGCGCCAAGGCGGGTGAAGAGGGCGCGTGCCTCATCCAGCAACGATGTCGCTTCGGGCGTCCGCTCGCCATCAATAAGCGCGCCGGCTAGGTCCGTCTGCACGTCAGCAAGCCAGTAAGGGAAGTCGAGCGACCTGAACTCGTCGATCGCGGTGCGCAAGTGCGACTCGGCCGCGGCCATCTCGCCTCGTGCCGCGGCCAGCAGGCCGTAGCCGCGGGTCAGGTGCGCGCGCAGATACGGCGGCACATGGCCGCGGGGCCGGTGCGCCAGCAGGCAGAGCAGCTCATCGGCATCGGCGAGCCGCCCCGAGGACAGAGCCGCGCCGATCGCCGCGGGAAAACCGATGCGGGTTGCCTGACTCGACGGCCCTTCGGTGTTAATGATCTCTCCCATCGTTGCGCCCAGCACGGCAAGCGCATCGGCGAATTCGCCGGCACACAGCGCGATCGTGGCGTGGCAAGCGGCGTATGTCCAACGCAGTTGATTGTTCTGGCTGGTGCGCCAGGAACCGACGCGAGCGAGGTGCTGGCGCGCGGCTTCCGTGCGCCCCCGGAACGCATCGAGAACGCCCAGCTCGAAGTGGAGCATCTCAGCGCCCGGGCGGTCGTCGGATTGGGCGAGCAGCTCCGTGCCCAATCGCTCGAGCTCGTCCCACTCGCCCGAGTATTCCCACACCCGCATCAGGTTGGACGCGGCAATGCTTTCGTAGTAGCGACTGCCGATGCGCCTGGCCGTGTCCAACGCGTCGCGGGTTCGCTCGGCCGCACCGGGCAGGTCAAAGCGCCCGGCGAAGTCTCCGCTGTTGACCTGGGCGAACCAGAGCTGATTGGCCAGCTCGTGCCGTTCGCACAGCTCGATCGCGCCGTCGAACAGGATGCGGGCCTCGTATCCGCGCCCGGCGGCGACGCATAGCTCAGCTTTGAACGTCAGAGCGCCGGCGAGCGCGTCGGGCAAATCAAGCGCCTGAGCGATTTCGAGCGCGCGGTCAAGCGGCACGAAGGCTTCGCGAAGCCTGCCGGTATCGAGCAGCGCCACTCCCAGCGTCACGTTCCCCCGAGCGACGTCGGCATCCTCGGTGTCGGCGCCGAGCACGGCGAGCGCCGACTGCAGGCGCGCGATGGCCTCGCCCGCCCTGCCCGCACGGAACAACGCCTGGCCGATCCGCGGGCCGAGCCGTGCGGCGTCGCGGCTGCGACCGAGCTGCTCGAGTCTCACCGCGGCCTCCTCGAACCGTTCCAGCCCGGCCTCGTAGCGCCCGTCCAGAAGCGCCATGTCGCCGGCAGCCTCCGTCAGTTCGACGCGCTGGTGCTCGTCGGCGGCCAGGCCGATCGCCTTGCCATACGCGCGCTCGGCCGTCCGGGGTGCGCCCACGGCGGCGGCACGCTGGGCGCCCCGGCGCAGCGCCGCCACTGCCTCCGCCCGCAGCTGATCGGCGTCGTCGCCGCCCGAAGCACAGCGATAGGCCTGCAGGTAATGGGCCGCCACCACCTCGGCGATGTCCTCGCCCTCGTTGGCAAAGGCGCGCGATAGGTATTGACCGGCGGCGAGATGCCTCATCTTGCGCTCGCGCTTTGACAGCGTGTCGTAGGCGACCGTCCGCAGCATGATCTGAGCGAAGCGATACTGCCCGCGATCGGGCGAGAGTGGGTCGGCTCGGACCGCCAGCACCTGCTTGCGCACGAGGCTCCTCAGCACCGCATCGGCGACCGGCGCGGCCTGCCCGGACAGCGCTTGCGCCGCGGCAAGCGGGAAATTGCCGCCGAACACCGACATCGTCCGGACCAGCTCGCGCTCCTCGGCCGGGAGGGCGTCGAGGCGGGCACCGAGCAGCGAGATCAGGCTGGGCGGGACGTCGAGCTCGCCGAGCTCGCCTACTAGGACGAGCGCGCCATCGCGCTCGACCAGCGCACCGCGGTCGACCAGCGCGCGGACGCTCTCAATCGCGTACAGGGGGATCCCCTCGGCCTGAGCAACGATCATTCGCTTGGCCGTGTCGGGCAGGGTGGCGACGGAGTCGAGCAGGTCCTCCATCGCGCCGTCGCCGAGCGGGTCCAGATACCTGACGGCGGCGCCTCGTTGGCTCGCGGGCCAGCCCGGCCGTCGCTCAGCGAGCTCGGGCCGGGCGATGGTGAGGATGAAGATGCGGTGCTCGGCCGACCAGTCGAGCAGATACTCGACGAAGTCGAGCAGGCCGTCGTCGGCCCAGTGCATGTCCTCGAAGGCCATGACCACGGGACCGAGTTCGGCCAGCCGTTCAAAGAAGAGGCGCCAGGCGGCGAAGAGCTCCTCGGGTCCCGGGCCGGGCTCCGCGATACCGAGCAGGATGCCAAGCCGCAGCGAGATGAACTCCCGCTCGGAGGCATCGGCAACCCAGCGCTCGAGGCCGGCGGCGAGCTTGACCTCGGCCTCCTCGGGTGGGGCGTCCTCGGGCAAGTCCAGCCGGTGGCGCACCATCTCAGCCAGCGCCCAGTACGCGACCCCGTCCCCGTAAGGAAGGCAACGCCCCGGGTGCCAGAGGACCCCGTCGGACAGCTGCAGCAGGTAGTCGAGGAACTCGGCTCGCAGGCGGCTCTTGCCGATCCCGGCCGGCCCTGAGACGACGACGAGCCGGATCGCGCGATCGGCCGCGCCGGCATGGAACAGCTCCCTGATCAGGCGCAGGTCGGCGTCGCGGCCCACGAACCGCGGCTGCAGCACGTCCTGGTGGACCCCGACGATGCTCGCCACGACCTCGACGGCGCGCCATAGATGCAATGCATCGGCCTTGCCCCTGAGCTCGTGGTAGCCGGCGTCCTCGTAGCTGATCGCGGTCGAGGTGATCCGGCGGGTGATGTCGTCGACCAGCACCGTGCCAGGCTCGGCGGCCGCCTGGACCCGGGCCGCGGTGTTGACGCGATCGCCCACCACGACTCCCTCCTCTCGGCTGGCCAGCAGCGCGGCCTGACCGGTGACCACGCCGGCTCGCGCACGGAGGTCGGGCGCGCCGGCCCGGGGACGCAGGTCCGCCACCGTGTCAACCAATTCGAGCGCGGCGCGAACCGCGCGCTCGGCGTCGTCCTCACGCGTCGCCGGCGTCCCCCAGACGGCCATGACGGCATCGCCGATGAACTTCTCGATCGTCCCGCCGCAGCGTTCGACGATGCCCCGAGCCGCGTCGAAGTAGTGACCGAGGAGGTCGCGCACGTCTTCCGGATCGAGCAATTCCGACAGCGAGGTGTAGCCGACGAGGTCTACGAACAGAACCGACACCGTGCGCAGTTCGTCGGAATCACGCCGGGCGCCGACGCGCGCTGGAGCCGGCCTGCTCTGCGCGCGCGATGCGACCTGGGTCGAGCCGGACCGCGGCGACAGCGCCGCCCCGCACTCCGAGCAAAAGTTCTGGCCGGGACCGGTGACACGGCCACACTCCGGGCACGAAGTCGACAGAGCCGATCCGCATTCCATGCAGAACTTGGCGCCAGACATGTTGTCGGTGCCACAGCGCGGACAGACGCTGGCTGCTCCCCGAACTTCCAGGCGAGGAAGTCTACGGGTCGGGCACAACTCGCCCATGGTTGGAAGACTCTGTGCACGATGGTCCTCGCGACCTACAACATCAAGGGCGGGGTGGGAAAGACCTCGGCGGCTGTGAACCTCGCCTACCTGGCCGCGCGCGGCGGCGCCGCCACCCTCCTCTGGGATCTAGATCCGCAGGGCGCGAGCACCTACCTGCTGCGCGTCAAGCCGAAGGTGAAAGGCGGCGGCCAGCGGCTCGTGCGCGGCAAGACCGACGCGGGTACGCGCATCAAGGGGACCGACTACGAGCGTCTCGATCTGCTCCCGGCGGATTTTTCCTACCGGCACATGGACCTCCACCTCGACGCCACCAAGCGCCCCGCGCGCCGGCTCGCCCGGGTGCTCGCGCCGCTCGCGCCCGAGTACGACTACGTGTTCCTCGACTGTCCGCCGAGCATCTCGCTCGTCTCTGAGAGCGTATTCGAGGCGGCCGACGCGCTGCTCATTCCGCTGCTCCCGGCCACGCTGTCGGCACGCACGCTCGACCAAATCGAGCAGGTGGCCGGCGACGGGACCAGCCGCCTCGCCTTCTTCTCGATGGTCGACTCGCGCAAGCGGATGCACCGCGACGTGATGGAGAGCTTCGCGACCGAGCGCCCCGAGATGCTGCACACCGTCGTGCCGCTCGCGGCCGACGTGGAGCGGATGGGCAAGGCGCGCGCGCCGCTTGAGGAGTTCGCGCCACGCGGGGGCGCCGCGGTGGCGTTCCGCGAGCTGTGGAAGGAGATTGACGAGCGGCTCGGCCCGCGGTAACCGGGATGGGCCGCCTGTGGCGACGTCCGTGGGACCGGCGAGGGCCCGTCCGGATGGTGGTGGCGGCCTGCGGGGTGTCAAGCGGCGGCGGAAGCGGGCTCGCGCTCGCCGGCGCGCTGAGGGCGCGGCCACATGATCACCGCCTGGCCGACCAGGCGCTCGACCACGGTGTCCACGTCGAGTCGGCGCTCGAGTTCGATCAACGGTTCCGGCTCGGTCCAGGTGACCGCGCGGCGCGGCGCCAGCAGCGTGCAGCAGTCCTCGTCGGGGAGGATCGAAGTCTCGAACGTGCCCAGCCGCTGCGCCTCGTCGATGATCTCCGACTTGTCGCGGTCAAGCAGGGGACGGAGGAGAGGCAGCGACGAAGCTCCTTGGACCACCTCGAGGTTGCGCAGGGTCTGACTCGCCACCTGCCCCAGGGAGTCGCCGGTCACCAGCGCCTCGCACTGCTCATGGCGGGCCAGCGCGTCGGCCACCCGCACCATCAGCCGGCGCTGGGCCAACACCTGGAGCCGGCCGGCGCCCGAGCTCGCGAGCAGCCGCTGGGCCAGGCCGAAGGGCACGACAAAAAGCCGCGAGCGACCCTGGTAGCGCCCCAGCCGCGCGACCAGCGCGTAGGCCTTGTACGCCGACTCGGGGCCCGTGAGGGGCTGGCCGCTGAAGTGGACGAAGTCGCAGCGCAGGCCGCGCTTCATCATGCGATAGGCCGCGACGGGGGAGTCGATCCCGCCAGAGAGCAGCACCAGCGCCCGGCCGGAGGTACCCACCGGCAGTCCGCCGGCGCCCCGCAGGCGATCGACCGAGACGAACAGCTCGCGCTCGTAGGCGTCGACGTGCAGCTCGACTTCCGGAGACGTCAGGTCGACGCTGAGGCCGAGCTCGTCCTTGACCTCGGCGCCCACCGCGCGGGCGAGGTCCATCGAACTGATCGGGAAGGTCTTCTCGCGCCGGCGGGCGCGGACCGCGAACGAGCGCGCCGCCACACCGCGCAAGAGCTCGACTGCCGCGCGACTCGCGTGCGCGGCCGCTGGTTCGAGCCGCAGCGCCGGCTGGACGACGCTCAGGCCGGGTAACTCGGTGGTGATCTCGAGCACGCGGGGCAAGACATGGGGCGGCGCGATCGCCAGAAACGACGATCCGCGGCGGTGCAGCTTGACGCGCCCGGCGCCGCGCAGGGCCCGGCGGAGATTGCGCTCGAGCGCGGTGGCGAAGCTCGCGCGCTTGCGACCCTTGAGGGCGAGCTCGCCGAACATGAGCAGGACGCATGGCGTGCCACTCGCGGGATCAGCGGCTCGGAGCAGGCAATCAGCGGCTGTCTGCGACGCGGCGCTCGTCATCAGCGGGTCGGGCGCTCAGGCTAGCGCGGGGTTGTTTTGCGGGAAGCCGATCGGGGCGGCCAGGCCGAGGTGCCGGGCGCGCTCGAGCGCGCGGGCCAGCACCTCCTCGGCGCCGTCGACATGGCCATCGCGCATCAGCACGCGGCCTGCCACCACCGTCGACTGCACGACCGCCCCGGACGCCGCGTAGACGAGCGCGGCGGGCAACTCGCCGAAGCTGAGCTCTGGCGCACCGGCGCGCAGGAGCAGGAAGTCGGCCGGTTGACCTAGCTCGAGGCTGCGCGGTGCCCCGAGTTGCGGCGCCCGGCGGCCGGTGGCGATCTCCCATGTCTCCGCGGCGTCGACGGCGGCGCTGTCGCGCGCTGCGTGCTTCTGGAGCAAGGCGAACAGCTTCATGTCGGCGAACATGTCGAGCGAGTTGTTGGAGCCGGGGCCGTCGGTGCCCAGACCGACCTGGATGCCGGCGGCACGCGCGGCGGGGTAGGGGAAGATGCGGCCGACGGCGAGCTTGAGGTTGGCGACTGGGTTGGTGACCAGAACCGCGCCGCGGGCGGCGATCAGCTCGAGCTCGGACTCGTCGAGCCAGACGCCGTGGGAGAGGACCGTGTGGGGCGAGAGCAGCCCGGCACGATCCAGGTAGTGGGCCGGGCGCAGCCTGTGCGCGGCCAAGCAGTCGTCCACCTCCTGCTCGGTCTCGGACAGGTGGATCTGGACCGGCAGGCCGCGCTCGGCGGCGAGCTCAGCGATCCAGCGCAGGCTGTCCTCGCTGACCGTGTAGATCGCGTGAGGGGCGAGTCCGGCCTCGATCCGCTCGCCGGCGCCGGCCAGCTCGTCGAGGCTGCTCAGCGCGGCGGCGCGCATCGCCTTGGTGCGACCGTCGACGTCGATCAGCGGGGCGGCCACGGTGGCGCGCAGGCCGGCGTCGTGCACGGCGCGGGCGGCCGCCTCGGGGTGCCAGTACATGTCCCAGAACCGCACTGTGCCGGTGCGCACCATCTCGAGGCAGGCGAGCCGCGTGCCCCAATAGACATCCTCGGGCTCGAGCCTGCGCTCGACCGGCCAGATCTTCTCCTCGAGCCACTGCATGAGCGGCAGGTCGTCGCCGTAGCCGCGAAACAGCGTCATGGCCGCGTGCGTATGGCCGTTGATCAAACCGGGGACGACGATCGCCCCGGCGGCGTCGAGGGTCGCGTCCTCGGGCCGAGGCGTGACATTCGGGCCGAGCTCGACGATCACCCCCTCTTTAGCGCGCAGCCCGACGCGCCGCCCGGCGAGAAGCGCGTCGCTGATCGCGAGGCTCACTGGCTCCCCGGGTCGGCGGGGATTCCGAGTGCGTGCTCCTGAAGGTCGATGGCGATCTGGGTGAGCGGGACCTCGCGACCACGCGGCGCGATGAGCGACATGCCAACCGACCAGCTCACCGGCAGGCTGACCGCCGGCATGCCGGTCATGTCCCAGAGCGCCGTGAGGGCGATCATCGGGTCGCCTGGTCCCGCCGGCTGGCCGGGGTCGTAGCCGACGCCGCGTTCGAAGGGAAGGATCGGGAGGGTCGGCTCGAGGACCGCGTGGATGCGGTTCTCGGCGAACCATTCCTCCCATGCCGCGGTGCCCTGGGCCCGGCGCGTCTGGGCCACGATGTAGGCCTGGGCGTCGGTGAAGTCGCGCGCGGCCTCGATGAACTCGCCAACCTGCGCGCGGTAGCGATCGTGCCGCTCCGCGTGCCGGCGGTGGTAGGCCCACACCTCGGCCATCAGGACCCAGCTCAGGTCGTCCGGGTCCAATGTCCACGGGGCCGGGCGCTCGACGATGCTCGCCCCGAGCCGCTCGCACGCGTTGACGGCCTGCTCGAGACCGCGGGCGACTTCGTCGTGCATGGGGATTTCGCTCGTGCGGTCGGTGACCGCGACCGTGATGCCCTCGAGCGGGCGCGGGCCGGCGCGCGCCGCGAGCGGGAGCGGACCGGTGGGGGCCGGCGGCGGGAGCAGCGGCGTAACGGCGGCGGTGCGGTCGGCCATCGCCTCGAGCAGCGCCGCGCAGTCGGCGACCGTCCGCGCCATCGGGCCCGGGTGGTCGAGCGATGGCGCCAGCGGAACGATCCCGTCGAGCGAGATCCGGCCGTGCGTCGGCTTGATCGCCGAGGTGCCGCAGCAGGCGGACGGGATCCGCAGCGATCCACAGGTGTCGCTGCCCAGGGCGGCGGGCGTCATGCGGGCGGCCAGCGCCGCGGCGCTACCGCCGCTCGAGCCGCCCACCACGAGGCGCAGGTCGTGCGGGTTGCCGACCTGGTCGGTGGTCCCGCCGGCGGCGAATTCGTGCATGTGGGTGTGGCCGAGCAGCACCATCCCTCGGTCGTGGAGGCTCCTCCAGGCGGGGCTGTCAGCGGATGCGAGGTTGCCCTCGAGGACCCGGCTCGAGGCGGTGAGCGGCAGTCCCGCAACCGCGTACAGATCCTTGACACCGATCGGGATGCCGCACAGCAGCGGCGTGTCGTCGGCCTCGCGGGCACGGCGCTCGTCGGCTCGCCGCGCGTGGTCGCGCGCCAGATCGGGGTAGAGCCGGGCCCAGGCGTTGATCCGGTCCGGGGCGCCGTCGAAGGTGGGCTCGCCGCCGCCCCGCTCCTCGATCCGGCGCAGACACGCGTCGGTCAGCTCGGCGGAGGACAGCCGCCGGGCGCGCAGTTGCTGAGCGGCCTCGAGCACGCCCAGGTCGGCGGGGTCGGCGGCACTCGAGGGCGGCGGTGGGAAGGGCGTGCTGACGATCTCGGACATGCCGCGAACGCTACTGCCTGGATGCGAGCGTCAGGTAGGGTGCGCGCCGACAGCATGGCGAGCGGGGCGAAACAGCTCTTCGCGGGGGTCCTCGCGGTCGTGGCGCTGGCGGTTCTCGCGGCCCCGGGCCGGGCCGGCGCGGCGGCGATGAGTGTGCACGGGAGCGTCGAGCAGGTGTATGTGGTCGGCGCGCGCCCCGGCGAGCGGCTGGCGTTGGTCAACCGGCGCGGCCGGGTCCTCGCTGTGCGGCCCGCTGGGCCACTCGGCGGCGTGATCTTTCGCGGCGTGACGGCCGGGAACGGCTACCGCGTGGCACCGCCAGCTGGGCGCGGGAGCTCGGGATGGGGACCAATCTCCCCCAGCGTGACTGTTTTCCCGGACCGCCCGGCGCCACCGAGCACGCGGATCTACCGGCAGCGGCTACCGAGGGCCGGGTACGGCTACCTGACCACCCGGGACGGCACGAAGCTGGCGGTCGACGTGCGCCTGCCGGCGGGACGAGGTCCCTATGCGACGCTGATCGAGTACGCGGGCTACGGGTACGCCGATCCGGCCGCCGCCCAGAGCGGGATCAGCCAGATCGCGACGCTACTCGGCTTTGCAGTCGTCGACGTGAACATGCGCGGGACGGGCTGCTCGGGCGGCGCGTTCAGCTTCTTCGAGCGGCTGCAGAGCCTCGACGGCTACGACGTGATCGAGACCGTGGCCCGGCAGCCGTGGGTGCTGCACCACGAGGTCGGGATGCTCGGCATCTCCTACGGCGGGATCAGCCAGCTGTTCGTGGCCGCCACCGATCCTCCCAGCCTGGCCGCGATCGCACCGCTGTCGGTGATCGACAACACCGCGACGACGCTGTACCCCGGCGGGATCCTGAACACCGGGTTCGCGCTGCCCTACGCGCGGGCGCGAGACCACGACGCAGAGGCGGCCGCCCCGGGTCGCGGGCAGCTGTGGGCGCTCGCGCGCATCCGCGACGGCGACCGAGTTTGTGCGGCGAACCAGACCTTGCATCCGGAGGCGGTCAACGAGGTGGTGCAGGTGTTCGCCAATCGCTACTACGTCCCGTCGGTCGCCAACCCGCTGAACCCGCTGACTTTCGTGCACAAGATCCGCGTCCCCGTGTACCTGGCCTGTCAGTGGACCGACGAGCAGACGGGAGGTCACTGCCCGGATCTGGCGGCGCATTTCTCGGGCACCCCGCGGAAGTGGTTCACCTTTACCAACGGCGCGCACATCGATTCGCTCGATCCCTCGACCGCGGTCCGCTGGTACGACTTCCTGTCACTGTTCGTCGCGCGGCGGTTGCCGGCGCTGTCGCCGGCGACGCGGGCACTCGCGCCGCTGCTCTATCAGACCGCGATGGGCATCAGCGGCGTGTCGTTCCAGGCGGACGATCCGGTCGAGGACGAGCGCGATTACGCGTCCGCCCTGGCCGCGTTCGAGCGGCTGCCGGCCGTGCGGGTCCTGTTCGACAACGGCGCCGGCGGCGCGCCGGGGCCCGGGGCACCGGTGCCGGCGTTCCAGCAGTCCTTCCCGCGTTTCCCGGTGCCCGGCACGCGCGCGGCGGCGTGGTATCTGAGCGCCGGCGGAACCTTGCAGCCGGCGCCCGGAGGTGGACGCGGCGTGGACGCGTTCATCTGGGATCCGCGCGGGCGGCCGGCCACCGACTTCAGCGGCAACACCGGGCCCGGCGGGCTTTGGGGTGCCAGGCCTGGCTACCGCTGGACCCAGAGCCCGCGCGGCACTTCGCTCTCGTACCTGACCGCGCCGCTGGCCGAGAACGTGACCGTCGTGGGTGCGGGTGCGCTCCGGGCCTGGATCGAGTCCTCGACGCGCGACGTCGATCTCCAGGTGACGGTGTCCGAGGTGCGGCCGGACGGGATCGAGACCTACGTCCAGAGCGGGTGGCTGCGGGCTAGCCTGCGCAAACTCGATCGCGCGGCCAGCACGCCGCTCGCACCCGTGCTTAGCCTGCGCCGGGCGGACGCGGCGCCGCTGCCCCTGGGGCGCTTCAGCGAGGTGATCGTGCCCCTCTACTACGAGGGCCATGTGTACCGCGCCGGCTCGCGGATCCGGATCACGATCTCAGCCCCGGGCGGTGATCAGCCGGAGTGGGCGTTCGCGGATCTGACGCCCGCTCGGCGGGCGCGCGTGCGCCTGGCGCATTCGGCCTCGATGCCCTCCCGGCTTCTGCTGTCCGTCGTGCCCGGTGTCGCGGTGCCCAGCGGGCTCCCGCCTTGCCCCGGCTTGAGGGGCGAACCGTGCCGCGCGTACCGCCCGGCCGTCAGCTAAGGAGCGGCTCAACGGCGCGGGGGCGCGGTCGACTCCCGAACCCTCAGCTCGACCGGGACGCTCTCGTGGCGCGGCGGTATCCCCGGATCCTCGATCCGCTCGAGCAGCAGATCGACTGCGCGCATGGCCTGGAAGTCGAGCGATTGCGCCACCGGCATGTGGGGGCGGTCGAGCCGGGTCGCGCCGCTGTCGTGTGGGGGCGGGCCGAGCCGGAGCGCGCCGCTGCCGTGCCGGGGCGGCCGCCTGGATCATCCGACGGTGCTCGGGGTCAGGCCGAGCCGGAGCGCGCCGCTGCCGTGTCGGGGCAGCCGACTGGATCAGCCGACCAGGCCGCCGGGGCCGGACGCGCCGCTGCCATGCGGGGGCGGCGGCCGGGATCAACCGACAGGGATGCGCGGGGGCGGTCGATCGGACCAGCCCCGCGCCACCGAGCGACCATGTGAAACTCGCCAAACCTCCCCGCCGCGATCTGCTCTGGGCAGATAAGCATCCACCGCATGCTTATCTCACCGAAGCGCCAGTGGAAGGGGGGCTTTGCGACGTTTTACAGGTGGATCGCCGCGGCAACCAGC
>JAFAZZ010000531.1 GCA_019239375.1 Solirubrobacterales bacterium
CCCACGTGTTACTCACCCGTTCGCGGCTTTGCCCCAGGCCGAAGCCTGGTTCGTCGCTCCACTTGCATGTGTTAGGCACGCCGCCAGCGTTCGTCCTGAGCCAGGATCAAACTCTCCGTGAAGAACTGCTGAGACGAGCCGCCAAGGCGACCCGCTTCACAAAGAGTCGTCGAGGTCCAGTTCCGCCGGAGCGGACGCTCCCACCTAGCGCGGTGGGTGGACCCGGGCCCGTCCGCTGGTGGGAACGGGCCCCTGCGTCCTCACAAGGGAGCCCGATGTACACCACGGGCCCCGGGACGCAAGACGGGGTTTCAATCTGGCACCGCCGTTCGATGGCCCGCGGAGGGGCCGCTCGAGCGACGGCGTCGAACCTGGACACACATCTCGACCGAGGGGTCGGTCGAAGAGTGCGCATGCTGTTGAGTTTTCAAAGACCGTCGCACCTCTTCGGAAGGGGCTTCCTTCCCGGGGCGCGTCCGGAACCGCGTTGATTCCGGAGCGGACCGGTGAGTATAGCGCCCGGATCGCCAAGGAACGAGGCGCCGACGGCGGCTGGTCTGGAGAGCGCGGGACCCGGCAGGTGGCGCCGGCCGTCTATCGCCTAGGACAGTACCTGGACCGTCACGCTGCGCCGGCGCGGCCTGTCATCGAAGTCGATCAGCACCACCTGCTGCCAGGTCCCCAGGGCGAGCTGGCCATCGACCACGGGGATTGTCTCCGAGGGGCCGATCACCGCCGCGCGGAGGTGGGCGTGGGCATTGGTGTCGTGGTTGCGGCGATTGTGCTCGTACTGCTCGCCAGCGGGCACCAGGCGGTCGAGCAGGGCCTGGAGGTCGTGCACGCCGCCCGGCTCGTACTCCATGGTGGTGATCGCCACGGTCGAGCCGGTGGCGAACGCGATGAGCACTCCACGATCGACGCCGGAGGTCGCCAGGACGCTCTCGACGCCCGGCGTGATGTCGACGATGTCGCCGTTGCCGGGTGTCTCGAGCCGCAGGAGCCCTCCGTGGACGGTCACCAACTCACCCGACGTGCGGCGCCACCTGCACCCGGGCGAAGCGGCGCTTGCCGAGCTGGAGCACCTTGCCGTCCACGGCGACGGCCGGAAGGTCGAGCACGCCGTTGCCGACGGGCTCGCCGTCGAGCTTCACGCCGCCCTGGGCCAGGGTCCGCCGCGCCTGCGAGTTGGAGATCCCGAACGCGTGGGCGAGCAGCGCCGGCAGGTGGACCTCTGGACGGTCCGCCGGCCACGTGACGGTGGGCATCTCCTCGGGCGCTCGACGCTGGATGTGGACCCGGTCGAACTCGGCCTCGGCGGCGTCGGCTGCCGCCTGACCGTGGAACCGCGCCACGAGGGCGCGCGCGAGGGCCCGCTTGGCGTCGCGCGGGCCAAGCTCGGAGGGAGGCTCTGAGCCGAGCAGCAGCCGATACCAGGGCTCGAGTGACTTGTCGGGGATGCTCAGGGTCTTGCCGTAGATCTCATCGGGCGGCTCCGTGACCCCGATGTAGTTGCCGAACGACTTGCCCATCTTGCGCTCGCCGTCGGTGCCGGTCAGCAGCGGCATGGTGAGAACCGCCTGCTCCGGGACGCCGTAAGCGCGCTGGATGTCACGCCCGAGCAGCAGGTTGAACTTCTGGTCGGTCCCCCCGAGCTCGACATCGGCTCGGGTCGCCACCGAGTCGTAGCCCTGGAGCAGCGGGTAGAGCAGCTCAAGCACCGAGATCGGGGTGTGGCTGGCCATTCGCTTGGCGAAGTCGTCGCGCTCGAGCAGCTGCGCCACGGTGGGGATCCGCGCCAGCCGGAATAGCTCCTCCATCGTCATGTCGAGCCACTCGCTGTTGAAGCGGACCTCGAGCCGCTCGGAATCGAGCACGGTGCGCGCCTGCTCCTGGAAGGTCCGCGCGTTGGCGTCGATCTCGGCCGCGGTAAGCACGGGACGGGTCGAAGAGCGGCCGCTCGGGTCGCCGACGCGGGCGGTGTAGTCGCCGATGATCAGTACGACGATGTGACCGAGATCCTGGAACTCACGGAGCTTCTGGAGCACCACCGTGAACCCCAGGTGGATGTCGGGGGCGGTCGGATCGATCCCGAGCTTGACTCGGAGCGGGCGGCCATCGGCCAGCTTGCCCTCGAGCGCCCCCGCGGGCAGGCTGTCGATGGCGTTCCTGGCCAGCCAGGCGGCCTCCTCGTGAGGGGTGGCTGCGGCGAGGCGCGAAAGGCTGACCGCGGCCGGGCGCGGCTCCGTCCGGACCTCGGAATGCATCCGCGCCAATGCTAGACTCTCGCGGCCGACGGGACCCCTCGCCGCCGCGTCCCGGTGCACGCCGTAGCGGCGTCTGCGCTCGCTGCGGGCCGTCATAGCCGCTCCCCGCGATCGCATGATCGACGACGTCGAAATCCCGACACCCGGCGATCAGCCGCTCCCGCCCGCCGCGCCCGATGGTGGGGGCGACGGAAACGGCCGGGACGGCAGAAGCGGGCGGGGCCGAGGAGGGAGTCGCCGCGCACGAGGAGGGGGTCGCGGCACAGGGCGGAACGGACGCGCTTCGGCGACATCGCGCGGCCGCTGGTGGTGGCGGCGCCATCGTCGTCCGGGCAAGCCGCGGGTCAAGAAGCTGCGGTTGCTCTTGATCCTGCTCGGCCTGGGCGCCCTGGCGGTCGTCTCGACCGTGTTCGGGATGATGATGGCGGTCGCCTCCGACCTCCCCCAGATCGAGAACCGCCAGCAGTACCGGGCAGCCGCCAACTCGTACCTGTACGACAACCACTGGCACCTGATCGGACTGTTCGCCCCGCCGAATCACGAGGTGATCGTCCACTTCCAGCAGATCTCACCGTGGATGCGCCGCGCGATCGTCTCGGTCGAGGACCGGCGCTTCTGGAGCGACCCTGGTGTCGACCTGCGTGGTATCGCTCGCGCCGCCGTGACGGACGTCACCGGCGGCTCACGGCAGGGCGGGTCGACGATCGCCCAGCAATTCGTCAAGAACGCCCTGGCCGAGCAGGCCAATCGAACCGTCTTCGAGAAGCTGCGCGAGGCGGCGCTGGCCTATCACTTGACGCGCCGGTGGTCGAAGGAGCAGATCCTCACCGAGTACCTGAACTCGATCTACTTCGGCAACGGGGCCTACGGGGTCGAATCGGCGGCCCGCGTGTACTTCGGCAAGGCTCACGGTTACAACTCGGCGACCACGCCAGGACAGACGGCCTCGGGCTGCGGCGATGCACCGCGGCCTTCGTGCGCGTCGATGCTGACCCCCGCAGAGGCCGCGCTGCTCGCGGGAATGGTCGCCAACCCGAGTGGATTCGATCCGCTGGCCGATCGCCGGGCGGCCTACGAACGGCGGAAGGTCGTGCTCAGGGACATGCTTCGTGAGCGCTACCTCAGCCCGGCTCAGTATGAGACCGAGGTCAACCGGCCGCTGCCGACCGCCGCGGACATCCAGCAACCTCAGGAACCGCCCGCGGCGCCGTACTTCACGAGCTGGCTGCGGGCCCAGATCCTGGCCGCGATGGGCTACAACCATGGCGTTCCCGCGAACGTGGCCGAGTACCGCGCCTACTACGGCGGGCTGAAAATCCGCACCACCCTCGACCTGCAGCTCCAGCAGGCCGCCGATCAGGCCATCGCCCAGGAGCTGCCGAGCGGGGAGAACCTGCCGGGCGCGTCGCTGGTGGCGATCGACAACAAGACGGGCCAGGTCCGCGCGATGGTCGGGGGCCCGATCGTGAACGGTACGGAGGACTACGGCAAGTACCCGTTCAATGTGGCCACGCAGGGACACCGGCAGCCCGGGTCAGCGTTCAAGCCGTTCACGCTGGCCATGGCTCTGGAGTCGGGCGAGTACTCACCGGACTCGATCATCGACTCCGCGCCGCAGGACTTCATCGTGCCGAACAGCGGCGGCAAGGAGCACTTCATCGTCCACAACTTCGGCAACACGTACTCGGGCCCGATTACGCTCGCGGACGCCACCGCGATCTCCGACAACTCGGTCTACGCCCAGGTCGGCATCCACGTCGGCACCAAGAAGATCGCGAGCTTCGCCAAGCGAGCGGGGATCCGCTCGCCGGTCTCCCACAACTACGCGATGATCCTTGGGGGACTCAAGGTCGGCGTCTCGCCGCTCGATATGGCTCACGCCTACGAGACGTTCGCCGAGGGCGGCCAGCGCGTGTACAACCCAGTGCTCGGCGCCCCGCACGAGGGGCCGAATGGGATCGCGCAGATCTATTGCCCGCACGTCTGTCCGCAGAAGAACCTGGTCGCCCATCCTGACTACCAGCGCGTGCTGCCGGCGCCGGTCGCCGCCCTCGTCCACGACCTCCTGACCGGGGTGGTTCAGCAGGGCACCGGCACCGCGGCGGGCATCTCGGGCGTAGACGTGGCCGGCAAGACCGGGACGACCACCAACTACGCCGATGCGTGGTTCGTGGGATGGACCCCGCAGCTGACCACGGCCGTGTGGGTGGGGTACCCGAACCGGCTCGTTCCGATGACCACCGCCTACAACGGCCAGGCGGTCGAGGGCGGGACGTATCCGGCGATCATCTGGCACAGCTTCATGGTCCAGGCGCTGCAGATCCTGGCCAGCGAGAACCCACAGAAGTCAAGCTCGACCACGACCACGAGCACGACCGACACGACCGGGTTGGGCGCGGGTTCCCCGGGCGGCACGGGCTCGAGCGGCGGCTCGAGCGCAGCAACGTCCACCTCCGGGGCCGGTCAGACCGGCGCTAACCCCGGCGGGACGGGCGCCGCGGGCGGCACGGCTGGTGGGGGCACCGGCGGTGGCACGGGCGCGACCGGCGGCGGGACGGGCGCGACGGGCGGCGGTGGAGGCGCGGGCGGTGGCGCCGGTGGGACCGCGGGTGGCACGGCCGGAGGTGGCGCGGTCGGTGGCGCCGGCGGCACGGCAGGAGGAGGCGGCGGCACGGCAGGAGGAGGCGGCGGCGCAAGCTCGGGCTCTGGCGGCGCCGGCATCGGGGGCGGGCGCTGACGAGCGGCCGGGGCCCACCGCCTCCGGCACCCCGAGCCTTGACCGGACGGGGTACATGCCGGTCGCGGCAACGGCCCCGCGCGGCATCCATGCCTCGCAGACGGGGCCTGCCGCGCCACATCCGACGGACGCCGCCCGAAGGCGGCCCCCAGGAAACGGCTAACTCCGCGAGAAGGCCGGCCGGGACAGGTACCGGCTGCCCACGGCGCAGAACCGCCACTGAAGGTCGGTGGCCTTGGTGATGCCGATCCGCTTGCTCGCCGCCACCTGGGCGCTGCGCCAGGAGCGCGGCTTGCGCTCGATCACGATCGGGCCCACCGAAAGGTCGCAGCCGTTCTCAGCGAGGCCGATCCCCAGGGCCCGAGTCAGCTTGCCCGGCCCCGAGCACAGATCCCCGAGCCGGTCGAGGCCGC
>JAFAZZ010000383.1 GCA_019239375.1 Solirubrobacterales bacterium
AACCGACACACGCCGGCGCACCCACCCAAGACCACCACACCACCTAGACGAAGACCCCGCGCCCCTCCCGACCGCCAACCCGACGAGCACAACCCCGGCCCAGCACGCCCAACAGTTTTGCGACAGCCTCATATCGTGCGTTTCTCGTCCCGGCTCCCGGCTCACGAGTTGACGCCCGGTGGTATGACCCGGCTCACGAGTTCACGCCCGGCTCGTATGACCCGGCTCACGAGTTCACGCCCGGTGGCGTCGGGCCGCGCCGGCGGCGCCGCCCCCGAGCCAGCGCCCGGCCGCGCCGGCGCCCCGTCCCGCCGGCGCCACCGCCGGACCGATTAACACCGCCTAAACATTGCCATATGGCGGCAGACGCCCGACTTTGGCAGGATGAGCGAGCCGCTGGACGAAGTGCTTGCGGCATTGGAGGGGAGACTGCTGCAGCCATGCGCCCGCGTAAACGGCACGAACGCCCAACCGGATGCTGAACCGTTCACGCCGACCCGGCTGATGCCCACAGGGATGCTGAGAGGTTCATGATCGCGCGCGTCGCCGCGATCGCGTCGCTGGTGATCGCGTTCGTCGTGGTGGTGCTGGTGGTGCTCGGCGGAGGCACGACGTATACGCTGCGCGCGAACTTCCTGGACGGTGGCGGCCTGGTGACGGGCAACGAGGTGCTGATCGGGCCGGCGAAGGTCGGATCGGTGCAGTCGATATCGCTCACCGGCAACGGCCGGGCCCAGGTCAAGATGGTGATCGACTCCGGCGCGGCGCCACTTCACCAAGGCACGGTGGCGCGGATCTACGAGAACTCGCTGTCGGGGATCGCCAACAGGTACGTGGTGCTCGAGCCGGCCGCGCGCGATGCGCCGTCCATCCCGGACGGCGGGACGATCGGCACCGACCACACCTACTCGTTCGTAAGCCTGGATCAGGTGTTCGACGCGCTCGACCCGCTCACCCGGGCCGGCCTGCGCAATGTGATCCGCGGAGAAGCGGCCAGCATCCAGGGCAAGTCGGCTCAGGCCTCGAAGACGCTCGAGTACCTGGCACCGGGGCTGGGCAGCACGAGCAACCTGACCGCCGAGCTCGATCGGAACGAGCCGGCGTTCGACGGCCTGCTCACCCAGGGCGGGGAGGCGATGCAGGCGCTGGCCTCGCGCACCCAGCAGCTCTCGGACCTCATCACCCAGACCGCGACCACCACAGGCGCGATTGCCGGCCAGTCCCAGAACCTCCAGCAGGCGCTGCAGCTCCTGCCTGGCACGCTCAACCACGCCACGGGGACGTTCGCCGGGCTGCGCAGCACCCTGGACGCGCTCGATCCGCTCGTGGCCGCGTCAAAACCGGCCTCGCGCCGGCTGGTGCCGTTCGCGAAGAGCCTCAGGACGTTCGCCGAACAAGCCATCCCAACCGTCACTGCGCTGAGCGCGCTGATCCGCAACCCAGGCGGCACGGGCGATCTGACCACGCTGCTGCTCCAGACGCCGAAGCTCGCGCAACTCGCGGCTACGACGTTCCCCCGGCTGATTGCAGCGATGAACGCCTCGCAGAACCAGCTCGACAACCTGCGCGAGTACACCCCGGATGTCGTCGCGGCGCTCGCCGATGTCGGCCAGGCCAGCGCTTACTACGACGCCAACGGGCATTACGTCCGGGTCCAGCCGACGTTCTTCGCGTTCGGTACCGACAACCAGAACCAGCTCACAACCCGCCCGCCCTCCGAGCGCTATCTGGGGCTGCAGCTCGCCCGCGCGCGCTGCCCGGGCGGGTCGCTGCAGCCCTCTCCGGACGGATCCGCCCCCAACCCGGTGCCCGGATGCCAGCCCGCCTCGACCCCACCTGGCCCATGAGACGCCTCGCGCTGATCGTCGCCGTGCTCCTGGCCGGCGCAGCCGCCGCGGCGATCGCCACCGCGGCGGGACAAGGCGGCGCCGGCGGCGCGTACAAAGTCCGCGCCATATTCGACGACGCCTCGTTCGCGGTTCCCGGCGAGCAGGTCCGGATCGCCGGCGCCCCGGTGGGCGCGATCGCGTCGCTCGACGTGTGCACCGCCAACAGCACCCGGTGCACCCCCGACACCATGAACAAGGCGGCGGTCACGCTCGCGATCGACGACTCCCGCTTCACTCCCTTCCACGCCGACGCGACCTGCGCGATCAGGCCCCAGTCGCTGATCGGCGAGATGTACGTCGACTGCAACCCGGGCACGGCCGGCGCGCCCTCGCTCAGCCGCATCGAGAACGGACCCGGCGCTGGCACCTACTACCTGCCGGTCGCGCGCACGCACTCGCCCGTCGACTTCGACATCCAGCAGGACATCTTCCGCGAGCCGGTGGCCCAGCGTCTGGCCATCATCCTCAACGAGCTCGGCACCGGGCTGGCCGCGCGAGGGTCGGACCTGAACGCGGTCATCCACCGCGCCGACCCCGCGCTCGGCTACACCGACCAGGTCTTGAAGATTCTGGCCGGCCAGAACCAGGCGCTGGCCAAGCTCGCCAGCGATTCCGCGACGGTTCTGACACCGCTCGCCCAGCAACGCAGAGCGCTGGCCGACTTCATCGTCCAGGCGAACACCACCGCGGTCGCGAGCGCGACGCGCGCCAGGGACATCTCCCGCTCGATCCAGCTCCTACCGAGCTTCTTGCGCCAGCTCAGACCGCTTATGGTGGATCTCGGCAGCCTGGCCGATCAAGGGACGCCGCTGGCCTCCGAGCTGGGGACCAGCGCAGCGGCGTTGGGCCGGGAGTTCACCGAGCTCACCCCGTTCGCCAGAGCGGCGCGCAACGCCCTCATCGATCTCGGTAACACGGCGCAGAAGTCCCAGGGGCCGCTGGTGGCGACGATCCCACTCGCCCACCGGCTCAAGGCGCTGGGCACCCAGCTCGGGCCCACCGCGACCCAACTCGACAAGCTGACGGCAAGCCTCAACCAAACGGGGGCGATCGCCCAGCTGATGGCGGTGCTCTTCTACGGCACCACCGCCGCCAATGGGTTCGACAGTCTCGGCCACTACGTACGCGACGAGCTGCTGGTGAGCGACTGCACCGGCTACACCACCAGCCCGGTGCCCGGCTGCTCGGCTCGCTTCTCGCGCGGCGCCGCGGCGGCAGCCGACCGTACGGCGGCCGCCGCCACCGCGGCCGTGCCGGCGGCCGCTGCCACCGCGGCCGTGCCGCCGGCCGCCAGGGCCGCGGTGAGGAAGGCCGCGGCGGCCGCCGGCGCCTCGCTGGCGCGCACCGCGACTGTCCCGCTGCAGCAGCTGCTCGACTACCTGATCGGAGCACGGAGATGAGCCCGCGGCGCGAGCGCGGCGTCGTGGGCAGCCCGATCCTGGTCGGCGCGGTGACCGTGCTCGCGGTGATCGTGGCGGTGTTCCTTGCCTACAACGCCAACAACGGGCTTCCCTTCGTCCCGAGTTACTCGCTCCACGTCCAGGTCGCGGATGCCAGCGAGCTGACGCACGGCGCCGAGGTCCATCTGGGCGGCTCGCTGGTCGGCTTTGTCGACAGCGTGCAGGCGGAGCGCGCGCCCTCCGGCCAGCCGTACGCGCTCCTCGGGCTCAAGCTGAACCGGAGCATCGGCCGATTGCCGACCGACTCCATGTTCACGATCCGCCTGAAGGGCTCGATCGGACAGAAGTACCTCGCGATCGACGAGGGGCACTCCACCCACACCTACCCGAACGGTGCCATCGTGCCGCTGCGCTACACCGGCGCCACGGTGGACCTCGACCAGGTGCTGTCGATGTTCGACCAGCCCACGCGCCGGGGCGTCACCGCCTCGACGATCGGCTTCAGCGACGGCCTGGCCGGGCGCGGGATCGCCGTCAACGACGCGATCGGCGCGTTCGTCCCGCTGCTCACCAACCTCGAGCCGGTAGCTCGCAACCTGGCCTCGCCAGAGTCTGACCTGGGCGGCTTCTTCCGCGGACTCGAAGCTTTCGCCGGCGCGCTCGCGCCGGTCGCCAGCCCCCAGGCCAACCTGTTCGTCGCGCTGGACCAAACCTTCCGAGCGCTGGCGAGCGTGTCGACACCATTCCTCCAGCAGACCATCTCGGATACGCCCCCGGCGTTCCAGTCGGTGATCGCCGCCGCTCCGGTCACGCGGCCGTTCCTGACCGACACCGCCGCGCTGTTCGGCGAGCTGCGCCCCGGGTTCGCCACGCTCAAGCAGAGCGCGCCCGTGCTGGCCGACGCCTTTGCCGTCGGGGCGCGCAACCTGCCCGGTACGGCGGCCTTGAACGCCCGGCTCGTGAGCTTGTCCAGGAGCCTGCAGAGTTACACCCAGAACCTCGCCGTGCAGCAGGGGCTCGACCGTCTGACCCGGACCGCGTCCAGCCTCAAGGAGCCGCTCGCCTTCCTCACGCCGGTCCAGTCCTCGTGCAACTACGTGACGCTGTTCCTGCGCAACACCGCGAGCCTGCTGTCCGAGAACACCTCGTCCGGGACCAGTCTCCGCTTCAGCCTGGTGGCCATCGACGACGTGCTGGGCGGAGAGGCGGTCCCCTCCAGCCGCCCGTACACCACTCCGGTGAACCAGCCGCGCTCCGAGCACGGGCCGCTGCACGTCAACCCCTATCCGAACACAGCCTCGCCGGGTCAGCCGGCGGAATGCGAGGCCGGCAACGAGCCGTATTCGGGCGCCGCGGCGGTGATCGGGAACGTCTCCGGCAACCAGGGCCTCTCGACCGAGACCACGACCGCTCCGACCGAGACGAAGACCGGGAGCCAGAGGTGAGACGGCACCGCGCCCGCGTCTCGAACCTCGCCGCGGGCCTCATCGCCGCGGTCGTGGTCGCCCTTGCGGTGTACCTCGCGTTCGGGGGACCGACGCCATTCGCCGGCTCGCCGTTCGTGCTCAAGGCGGCGTTCACGAGCCAGACCGAGCTCCACATCCCCTCGCCGGTGCGGATCGCCGGGGTAGACGTGGGCCAGGTCACCTCGGTGCAGCGGCTCCCGGGCTCGACACAGGCCGCCGTCGTCACCATGCACATCAACGCGAACGGGTTGCCGATCCACGCCAACGCAACGGCGGCGATTCAGTCCCGGATCTTCCTCGAAGGCAACTTCTACGTCGACCTTCGCCCGGGCTCCCCGAACGCCCCGCTGCTCGCCTCCGGTGCGACGCTGCCGGTCGCCAACACCTCGGGACCCGTCCAGCTCGACCGGGTGCTGGCGGTCCTCACGTCGAACACCCGGGCGAACCTGCAGACGCTGATCCAGGGGTTCGGTGCAGGCCTCAACAACCCGCCGACGCCCGGCCAGGACGCAACCCAGGACCCGAGCGTCCGCGGCCTGACCGGCGGGCAGGCGCTGAACGAGTCGCTGCGGTACTCCGCGAACGCGTTCAAGGCCTCTGCGATCGTCAACCAGGCCCTGCTCGGAATCGAGCCGCATGATCTGAGCCGCGCGATTGCCGGCAACGAGCAGGTGTTCCGCGCCCTCGCCTCGCGGCAGGCGGCGCTACAAGGCTTCGTGACGACGTTCGACGCGACGATGCGCGCGCTCGCTGCGCGCCAGCAGGACCTGAGTGACACGATCGCCGCTCTGCCGCCGCTCTTGCGCACGGCCGACCGCGCGCTCACCTCGCTCGACGCTTCCTTCGGCCCGACCCGCCAGTTCGCCAGGACGATCCTCCCGGGGGTCGAGCAGCTCGACCCCACCATCGGCGCGGCGCTGCCGTGGCTCGCCCAGGCCACGGCACTGGTCTCCCAACAAGAGCTCGGTGGGCTGGCGGCCGACCTCACGCCGGCGGTCCAGCAAACCGCCAGGACCATCCAGGCGACCAACGCGCTCCTCTCCCAGAGCGGCGCGCTGGCCCGCTGCGTGACCCACAACCTGGTGCCCACCGGTAACCAGGTGATCCAGGACCCGCCGGTATCGAGCGGCGTGCCGGTCTATCAGGAGCTGCTCCAGTCGGGCGTCGGGATTGCAAGCGCGGCCCAGAACTTCGACGGCAACGGCCGCTACCTGCGCTCGACGCCGGCCGGCGGCTCCACGCCCGTGCAGACCAGCAACCTCGGCTCCCAGGGTCCGCTGTTCGGCAACGCAGTCCTCGCGCCGCTTGGGACTCGGCCTGCGTGGCCGGGCAAGGCGCCGGCGCTCAACAGCAGCACACCCTGCTTTCAAAACGCCCCGCCGGATCTGAACCGTGTGGCCACCGGAGCCGGGCCATGAGGCGCGCGCTCGGGACGCATCGGCGAGACTTCGTGGCCATCGTGGCACTGGTCGTGCTCGGCCTGGCCATCGCCGGCTACGTCCTCTACCACCAGCCCGCCTTCACGTTCAACCAGAGCTACTACAGCGTCCAGGCGCAGTTCGCCAACGCCGCCGCGGTGACGCCCGGGCAGGGCCAAGCAGTGACCATTGCCGGCGTCGAGGTGGGCCAGGTCGGCGCGGTCCGCGTGGAGAACGGACGGGCCATCGTGACGATGAGCATCTACCGCCGGTACGCGCCGATCTACCGGGACGCCACAGTGCTGCTGCGCCCACGCACGCCGCTGAAGGACATGTACCTGGCGCTCGATCCCGGCACCCAGCAAGCCGGGTCCGTGCCCGACGGCGCGATGCTCAGCGCCTCGGCCACCGCCCCGACCGTCGACCTCGATCAGATCCTCGCCTCGCTCGACGCCGACACCCGCAGCTACCTGCTGCTCCTGCTGTCCGGTGGCGCCCAGGCCTTCCGCGACCCGGGCCAGGCCGCACAGGACGCCTCAGTCCAGCCCGGTCGCGGCGCGGCCCCGAGCCCGGCCGCGGTGGCTGCGCTGCGCGGCACGTTCAAGCGCTTCGCGCCGCTGGGCCGAGACACGCGGACTTTCGCCACCCTGCTCGCGGAGCGCAACGACAACCTGCGCCAGGCCATCCACAGTCTTCAGCAGGTGGCCACCTCGCTCGGCAGCGTGGACGGACAGTTGGCGTCGCTGATCGCCGCCTCCAACACGAACTTCTCGGCGATCGCCTCCCAGGACGCCAACCTGCAGGCCGGCCTCGCGCTCCTTCCCGGCACGCTCACCCAGACCAACCGCACGCTGGGCAAGGTGCAGCGCTTCTCTGCCCAGCTCGGACCCGCGCTCAGCCAGCTTCTGCCCTTCGCCCACGCGCTCGCCCCGGCGCTCGCGGCATCCCGGCCGCTATTCCACGACACCACCCCGGCCATCAAGAACCAGCTGCGCCCATTCTCGGTCGCCGTGCAGCCGCTGGCCCGCGCCCTGCTTCCCGCCGCGACCGAGCTGGCCAACGCGACCCCACCCCTCACGCGATCAATACAAGTGATCAACGCGCTGTTCAACACGCTCGCCTACCAGCCGAAGGCCGCCGAGCAGGGATATCTGTTCTGGGGCTCGTGGCTCGCCCACATGGCGTCGAGCCTGACTGACCTTCAGGACGCCCACGGAGCCACGGTCCGCGGAATCTTCATGGCCACCTGCCCGGCCCTCAACCTGCTCGAGACGACGATCGCGGAAGGCAGCCCGTCGATTGCGCCGCTGCTCGACCTGCTGAACGCGCCCGACTTCAGCAAGATCAATTCGCCGTACTGCCCGCCGGCGCTGCCCGCGTTGACCCGGCGGCCGGCAGGCACCTCGGAGGCGAGCGCGGGATGAACAAGCAAGCCCCCAGCGCCGCTCGGATCCTCACCATGGTCGCGTTCGCGGCGTCCTGCATCGGGCTGCTGCTGTTCCTGTGGATCTCGTTCGGCGGCACCACGTCGCTCGGCCCGAAGGGGTATGAGATCAGTGCCGAGTTCGACCAGGCGGTGAATCTCGGCAGCCAAGCCGACGTGCGCATCTCGGGCGTGGGCGTGGGCAAGGTGGTGAGCGTTAGCCCGGATCGCCGCACCGGGCTGACCCGCGCGGTGATGGAGATCGATCCGCAATTCGCCCCCAGGCCCGCTGACACGCGCGCGATCCTGCGCCAGAAGACGCTGCTGGGTGAGACGTACATAGAGCTCTCGCCCGGGTCGCAGAACGCCCGCAAGCTGGCTGACGGCGGCACGATCCCGCGCGCCCAGGTCGCGCCGACCGTGCAGCTCGACCAGATCCTCTCCACGTTCGATCCCGCCACCCGGCGCGCGTTCGGAGTCTGGATGCAGCAGCAGGGGACGGCACTGACGGGCCGCGGACAGAACCTCAACGCCGCTCTGGCCGAGCTCTATCCGTTCGCGACCAACGTCAACTCGGTGCTCGCGGTCCTGAACCGCGACAGCGCGGCCACCAGCGCGCTGCTGCGCGACGGAGGACAGGTGTTCTCGGCCATTGCCCGCTCGCCGGCGGCGCTGCAGGCGCTCATCGACAACTCGAATGCGGCCTTCTCGGCCACTGCGGCCCAGTCCGCCGCGCTGGAGCAGACGATCAGGGCGTTCCCGGCCTTCCTGGTAGCGCAACGAACCACGATCGATCGTGTTAGACGCTTTGCCATTACCACCAAGCCGCTAGTCGACGAGCTCCGGCCGGCGGCTGTCCAGCTGACCCCGACGCTGAAGTCGGTCGCCGCCCTCGCTCCTGCGCTCAAGAGCCTGCTCGTGAATATCGGACCACTCACCGCCGCCTCGAGGCGGGGCATTCCCGCGCTCGAGACCTTCCTCCGCGACAGCGTCCCGCTGCTCACGCGCCTGAAGCCCTATCTGGGCGGCGTCATCCCTGTGATCGACTACATCGGCACCTACCAGCGCGAGATCGCCGGGTTCTTCGCGAACTCGACAGCGGCCGGCCAGGCCACCGCGCCGGCCAGCGTCGGCGGCAAGCTCCTTCACTATGTGCGGGTGTCGAACCCTGTCAATCCGGAGACGCTGACGAACTACTCGCACCGCCTGTCCACGAATCGAGGCAATCCATATCTGATTCCTGGTGGCTACAGTAGGCTGCTAGCGGGGCTGCCGGTATTCGGGAGTTACCTCTGTACGGGTAACCCTCCGCCGGCGATCGGGCCTACTATTCCGGCCTCCCTCGCCGCAGTTCTCGGCTCCACGTACTACACGGCAGACCCGAGCGGGCCGCCGTGCATGGCGCAGGAGCCGCTGGGCGAGGTCACGACCGGACAGCGACAAGCTTTCCCCCAACTACAACCAATCCCATGAGCACGGCCGGCTCTGCTTTCACTCAACAACACAAGGAGGAAGTCAATTGCGACGCATCGTCGTAGTTGCCACGGCACTGGCCGTGCTCGTCACCGCGGCGTCCGCGTATGCGGCCACTGGCGGCTTCAACACCTACACCGCCAAGCTCAGCTTCTCGCCGAACAAGGCGGGCAGCGGCAAGGCGCCGTCCGCGCTGGGATTCACCCAGCAGTACGTCGCCGGCGGCACCAGCGGCAACCGGACCGCACCGCTGACCGACATCAAGACCAAGATCTACGGGATCGTGCCGAACAGCAAGGCCTTCCCGACCTGCAGCGCGGCCAAGATCGCCGCGGCCAAGAGCGACACGGGGTGCCCGAAGGGCGCGCTCGTTGCGACCGGCGCGATCACGGCGATCCTCGGACCCGCGAGCAGCCCCAGCGCCTCCACGCCGGGAACCCTGCCGTGCGACCCGCTCCTGCACGCCTGGAACGGCGGCGGGACCAAGATCGTGTTCTTCTTCGTCGATCAGGCGCCGGCCCACACCTGTGCCGGCGGGGCCATCACGACCGGAACGGTCGGACCGTTCGTCGGCACGACCAAGGTGGTCGGCAAGACGCTCGTGATGGACACGCCGATCCCGAACTACGTCTCGTTCCCGATCACCGGGATCGAGGGTTCGCTGACCAGCGAGACCCTGCACTGGCTCAAGGTGACCAAGAAGGTCCACGGCAAGACCGTGGCCTATAACCAGTCGGTCGCCTGCAATAAGGGCAAGCGGCCCTACAGCGTGACGTTCACGGCTGAGATGAACGGTCAGTCGCAGTCCGGCACCGTGTCGGGCACCCAGAAGTGCAGCTGATCTAGTGATGGGCCGCTGACGCGGCATCCATGGGACCGTTCCGCCGGGCATCCGTGCCCGGCGGGACGCGATCCCCGTCCGGACGGGGCACCCGGCCCCACGGACGCCGAGCGAAGCGAGGCCCAGAACGGTCAGGCAATCTCGAAGCGCTCGGCTCGCTGCGCGGTGCGCTCGGACTCGTTCAGCATCTGCACGAACAGCACGACCAGCGCGATCCCCATCACGATCGACTGCTCGAGGGCCATCACCAGGCCGGCCATCATCTGGTCCTCCAGCGGCGTGAGCCCCCAATAGTGCGGCTGGTGGGCGTAGAAGGGGTAGATGACGTGCGGGGCGAAGGCGAGCACGATTCCGAGGATCCCGACCAGGAGCTTGCCGCTGGTCATGTAGGCGACCGGACCGAGGCCGGCCAGGCGCATGCGGCTGCGGATGGGGGACAACACGTGCCACCAGTAGAGGGCGCCGGCGGTGAAAAAGCACAGGTGCTCCAACGCGTGGACGACGCCGTTGCCCTGGGCCTTGTCATACAACGCCGGCATGTGCCACAGCCACAGCACGCCGGCATAGAAGATCACCGCGAACAACGGGTGGGCGAGGAAGCCCGCGCGCCGCTCGATCGTTTGCAGACGCCGCGTAACCGGACGCAGGAGAACCTTGGTGAGGCCGAGGATGAGCAGGATCGGGGCGACGTCGATGAGCAGCATGTGCTGCACCATGTGCATGACCATCAACTGGTCGCCGAGGGAGTCGAGCGGAGAGACGAGCGCGATGAGAATCGTCAGTACCCCGCCGCCGAACAGCGTCAGCCGCCAGAGGCTCGGGGGATGGCGTTCACCGGGGCGCCGAGCCCGGCGCCAGCCCACCGCATAAAGCCCGACCAGGATGAACACGCCGAGCAGGACGGCGGGATCGAACGACCACGAAGTCTCGGGGGTCACGAGCAGGGATTATGCGCGGAATCGAGCGCGGTGCGAATCGACAAACCTCGGGTGGAGGACTAGGCTAACCGGTTCACGCACATCCATCCTTCCGAGAAGGAGGTAGCTCGATGCGGATCGAGGTCAAGGGCCGAAACCTGCCCGTCACCGAGGACCTGCGCGAGCATGTCGCTAAGCGCTTTCGCAAGGTCGAGCGGCAGGTGTCGGAACTCGCCGAGCTCGAGGTGGAGGTGTTCGAGGAGCGCAATCCGGCGATCGCCGACGATCAGGTCGCCGAGGCGACGCTCCATCTCAAGGGGGTGACGCTGCGAGCCCGCGACGCCTCGCCGGACATCCTCCGGTCGATCAACCTGTGCGCCGACGAGCTCCACGTTCAGGTCAAGCGCCACCGCGACAAGCGCCGGCGGCGGCGTGAACAGCGGGCGGCCGCGGCCCAGAACGCCGGCGCCGGACCCGCCCCGATCGAGGAGGAAGGCGTCCTCGGAGGAGCCGCCCCGGAGGGCGATCGGCTGGCTCCACGGGCATGAGTTCGGCCGCCTGGGAGGCCCCGAGCCCACTGCTACGCTAGCCCTATGTCCATCCTGGACCGCGCGCTTCGCCTGGGCGAGGCGAAGAAGTTCAAGACCTACGAACAGCGCGTCGGACGGATCAACGGGTTCGAGCCCGAGCTCGAGCACTACACCGACGCCGAGCTGAGAGAAGCCGCCGACGAGCTGCGCGAGCGCGCGCGGGGCGGCGAGCCTCTCGACGAGCTGCTCTACGAATGCTTCGCGCTGGTGCGCGAGGCGGGCAGGCGATCGATCGGGCTGCGCCACTTCGACGTCCAGTTGATCGGCGGGATGGTCCTGCACGACGGGGCCATCGCCGAGATGAAGACCGGCGAGGGCAAGACCCTGACCGCGACGCTGGCCGTGGTGCTCAACTCGCTGGGCGGCCGCGGCGTGCACTTGGTCACGGTCAACGACTATCTGGCCCGGCGCGACGCCATGTGGATGAAGCCGATCTACGACGCGCTGGGGGTGTCGGTGGGGGTGCTTCAGAACATGCAGCCCTACGAGGAGAAGCGGGCCGCGTACGCCGCCGATGTCACTTACGGCACCAACTCGGAGTTCGGCTTCGACTACCTGCGCGACAACATGGCCACCTCGCTGGAGGAGAAGGTCCAGCACGGCGGCCGCCCCAAGCCCGAGGAGGGCAAGTCCTACTACCACGCCTACGCGATCGTCGACGAGGTGGACAACATCCTGGTCGACGAGGCGCGGACGCCGCTGATCATCTCGGGCGCCCCTGAGCAGGCGGCCGACCTGTACAGGAAATTCGCGCGACTGGCCCCGCAGATGAAGCCGGGCAAGACGCCCGACGGGATGGATCCGCGCATGAAGAAGGAGTTTGTCGCGGACTTCGACTACGAGTTCGAGGAGAAGCACAAGACGATCTCCGTCACCGAGCAGGGCGTGGCCAAGGCAGAGCGCTTCCTCGGTGTGGACCACCTCTACCGAGCCGAGAACGGCCACCTGGTCAACCACCTGATCCAGGCGCTGAAGGCCGAGTCGCTCTACAAGCGGGACGTCGACTACGCAGTGATCGACGGCGAGGTCAAGATCATCGACGAGTTCACCGGCCGCATCCTCGAGGGCCGGCGCTGGTCGGAGGGCTTGCACCAGGCGGTCGAGGCCAAGGAGGGCGTGCGCGTTCAGGAGGAGAACCAGACGCTCGCCACGATCACCCTCCAGAACTACTTCCGCATGTACGACAAGCTGGCGGGCATGACCGGCACGGCGCTCACCGAGGCCACCGAGTTCATGAAGATCTACAACCTGCCGGTCGTCGAGATTCCCACCAATCGGCCGATGATCCGCGGCGACCGCAACGATCAGGTCTACAAGACCAAGGACGGCAAGTGGAGTGCGGTGATCCGGGAGATCGAGGAGCGCCACCAGGCCGGCCAGCCGGTGCTGGTCGGAACGATCTCGGTCGAGGTCTCCGAGCTCCTATCGAGCGGGCTCAAGCGCAAAGACATCGCCCACACGGTGCTGAACGCCAAGCCCGAGCACGCCGAGCGCGAGGGCGAGACGATCGCCGAGGCAGGCGCCCCTGGGGCGGTCACGATCGCCACCAACATGGCGGGCCGCGGCGTTGACATCAAGCTCGGCGGCAACCCCGAACACCTGACCCGGCTCGAGCTGGCCAAGCTCGGGCTCTCGCCCGGCACTCCGGACTATGACGAGCACTTCCGCAAGGTCCTGCCGACGATCGAGGAACGGGTAGGCACCGCGCGCGAGGAAGTGCTCGACGCAGGCGGACTGTTCATCCTCAGCACCGAGCGCCACGAGTCGCGGCGGATCGACAACCAACTCCGGGGCCGCTCGGGACGTCAGGGTGACCCGGGCGAG
>JAFAZZ010000519.1 GCA_019239375.1 Solirubrobacterales bacterium
TCCTGGCTCACCGGACCAACCCGACACTCGCCACCCCGCACGCGCCGAGCGCGCGGTTGGCCTCCGCGGAAGTGGCCGAACCTGCACTCACCACCGGCCAGGCGCCGAGTGCTGGCTTAGCCACAAACCGCTCGCCATGCGGGGCGCGATCAGGCTCCACAACCCCAGTCTGCACCCGCCACTGACCGTCCCCGCCTACTTGTGATAAAGCGGCGCCTATATTTGAACCACCCCGATGCAGACCGGAACGCCCTCGCCACAAACTCCGCCGCAGCCCGGGCCACCCCTGCCGCCAAGCCCGCAAGACCTGGCCGCCGGCCTCCGCGGCGTCGGCTACCTCCCCGGCAACTCGACCGCGCTCGTGAGCTACCTGGCTATAAAGCTCGGCAAGCCGGTCTTGGTCGAGGGCCCGGCCGGCGTGGGCAAGACGGAGCTGGCCAAGGCGCTGGCCGCTCATTTGAACCGGACCCTGGTCCGCCTCCAGTGCTACGAGGGCCTCGATGAGGCCAAGGCGCTCTACGAGTGGAACTATCGCAAGCAGCTGCTCCGCATCCAGACCGAGTCCGCCACGGCAGGCTGGCAGGACGTCCAGGAGGACATCTTCGGCGAGGAATTCCTCCTCCCCCGGCCCCTGATGACCGCGATCGCGAGCCAGGAGCCGGTGGTCCTGCTCATCGACGAGATCGACAAGACCGACCAGGAGTTCGAAGCCATGCTGCTCGAGCTCCTCTCGGACTTCCAGATCTCCATTCCCGAGCTCGGCAGGATCGAGGCAAGGACGCGCCCGGTCGTTCTCCTGACCTCGAACAACACCAGAGAGCTGACCGAGGCACTCAAGCGCCGCTGCCTGTACCTGTGGCTCGACTATCCCGACCTCGAGCACGAGCTCGAGATCGTCCGCCTCCACGCTCCGGAGCTCGACGAAACGGTGGCGAAAAAGCTCATCGAAGTGGTCCACCAGGTCCGCCAGCTCGATCTCAAGAAGCCGCCCAGCATCGCCGAATCGATCGACTGGGCCCGGACACTGCTGCTGCTCGGCGCCGGCGATATCGACCACGCCACGTTCATCGAGACGATCAGCGTGATCGTCAAGCACCGCACCGACCTCGACACGGTTGCGGCCCGCGTGGGCGTGACGCTTCAGCAGGCCGATGCCGCCGCCTGACCGCGTGGGCGTGACGCTTCAGCAGGCCGATGCCGCCGCCTGACCGCGGTCGGAGCGCCGCGGCCGCCAAGAGTGCCGGCAAAGCCATATACGGCGGCATCCCCGACGACCCGCCCGGCGCCCTCGACGGCCAACTCCTCTCCTTCGCCGAGGATCTCCGTACCGAGGGAGTGGCGATCGGCACCTCCGAGATTCTCGACGCCTTCGAGGCGCTGAACCACGTCGCCTGGACCGACCAGGAGCACTTCAAGGAGGCTTTGGCCGCGACCCTCGCCAAATCCAACGACGACCGCAGGGTGTTCGAGATCGTGTTCGATCGCTTCTTTTTCCGTGCCGCCGAGGCCCAGGCGACGCGCAAGAACATCACCGAAGCCCCGGGGCAAGGCGGCGAACCGCCCGGCGACGTCAACCTCGACACGCTCCGGCAACAGATCGCGGCCGCCCTCCGTGACGGCTCCGACGATGCGCTCAGGGACCTGGCCAGGCTCGCGATCGCTGCCTTCGGCCGCGGCGAGGGCTCCGGTGTGCTCGGGGTCGATGTGCAACGCATCCGGCGAGCCCTCGGCCTGCGAACCGAGCCGCAGCCCGACCTGCCGGACTCAGATCCTCGACACGACGGCCTGCCAAGAGATCAGCTCCGCAAGTTCGAGCAGCATCTCCGACGCGAGCTCGAGCGCGGCCTGATCGAGCGCACGGCCAGCCTCCCTCCCAAGCGCCCCCTCAACGAGCTCGACCGCACTCTCCCCACCGGCCCGATCCAGGACCTGGCCGCCGTCCACAGAGTGGTGGCACAACTGAAAAGGCGCCTGGCCACCCAGGGGCACGAGCTGAAAGGGCGCAACCGCCATGCCCACGTCGACTTCCGCCGCACGATGCGCGCCTCGCTTCAGACCGGCGGCGTCCCAATTGCCCTCAAGTACCGACCCCGAAGACCTCGGAGACCCGAGATTTTCGTCCTCTGCGACGTCTCCACGAGCGTCACCAGCGCATCGACGTTCTTCCTATCCGTTCTCCACGCGCTTCACGACAACTTCCGCAAGCTCCGCTCTTACGTGTTCATCGAGCGGATCTCGGAGGTGACCGAGGTCTTCGAGCGCGAGCGCGACTTCCGCGCCGCCAGCGAGGCCATCTCACGCGACGCCGGCGTCGCCGACGTGTCCGGCTATACGGACTACGGCCGGGTTTGGCTCGAGTTCCTCAACCTGATCGAGGACGAGCTGCACCCGCGGGCCACCGTAATCGTGCTGGGCGACGCGCGCACCAACGGTCGGCCCCCTCGCGACGACGTTTTCGCCGCGATCACCGCCAAGGCCGGCCGCACCTTCTGGCTCAACCCCGAGCCGCGGCTGTACTGGAACTACGGCGACAGCGTTATCTCGGCATACGAGAAGCACTGCACGGCGTTCGAGTGCTGGCGTACCGACCAGCTCGAGGACTTCGTCAAGGCCCTCACCCGGCCAGAAGTCCCCTAGACCGTCCTCGAAGCCCGCCGGAGGTTCGCCCGCCTCACGCGGGACCCTGGAAGGGGGCGCCGCCTATAGCTGACGTGCGCCGAGTTCTGGTAGCGCTGAGTGGTGGTTACGCCGCGCTCCGGACCTAGCGCGCCCACCTCAGAAGATGTAGGCAAAGCCAACACCAATCAGACATCCCACGAGCGAATTCCACGGCTCGCCCTCGATGAACCGCGCTCCAGTCGCCGCACCTCCGATACAGCCCGCGTACCACCGCGGCGCGTGTCCCAAACCCCCGAGAAAGATCGCCTCGTCATGGCATTTGTCGTCATTGGGCCCGTACGCCTTCCGATCGTACTTCCATGCCCTGGCGCACCATGCGACATCCTTGCGCAGCTGTGTCAGCGTGCATCTGCCGGTGCCGGGCCCACCATTGCCACACAGCCCACACGCATCCCCGGCCGAGTCTTGCGGCGCCCACGTGCAGGGTGGCTGTCCCACGTCCTCGTGCGCGATCGCTGTGCTTATGATGCTCACGATGCCGCTGTCGTGGGAGCGTACGTCGACGCCCCCCTGATTGTCGGCAAGCATCTGGCCGCTTCGCTCAATGGCCGTCGCGGCGGATCGCTGAGTCGTCCCCTTCCCAAACGAAGCGCCGGCAACAAAGCCGGCAGCCGAGACGGCTGAAAGCAGCGCCGCCAGCACCTTCGGGATCAGGCGTCTACTCATCGCGATGGCTCGCCGATGGCCACTGCGGGATTCTCGCAGTTTCTCTTCCGCGGGGGGGAGAAACGCATGCGGCACCTTCACGCGCGCGGTTGTGCGCGTTCCGAGCGCTCCCGGAATCGGCCCCTAGGTAGCTATCCCCTCGGTGAGCGAGGCGCCCGGTTACACTAGGCGCGAGAAGCGGCACAGTGCTGCCGCGGATGTTCGTGGGCCGCTGTCGCGTCGGGCCGGACGGGACAGAGGGGACCGGGGAGCCCGCCAGCACTCGAGAGTCGCGTGTGGCTAATGCCCTTACACGCCGCCCGAAAGGAGCGAGATGCCAGCACCAACGGACGTTGCGAAGCTCGAGGATGCGCTACGGAAGGCAGGTAGCCCCCGGGGCACGCGCCGCTGGCTATTGGAGCGCGCGGCCGTCGGAACCACCGGCGTGGCCGCCGGTAGCGCCCTCGGCCCCGCCACCGGCCCCGCGCTGGCCAACGGCGGGCACAGCTCGATCAATGCGTTTGGCACGGTTGCGGTGACCACCGAGGCGCTGACCGTGACACTGCTGACCGAGGTTCTGCGTCGGGCGAACCTCAATTCGGTACCGGCCGGCGATCTGGCGGTGTTCGAGGGTGCCTACGCCGCGGAAGTGGATCACTTCCGGTTCACGCGCAAGTACTGGAATCCCACCACGACGAGGTTCTGGATCCCAGATGCGTTCTTCGGCGGCTCAGGCAACACGCTCGACCTCACCGCGCTGGGCACGGCGCTGGTCGCCGGCGAGACGTTGTTCGTAAACCTCTACCTGATCGGGGTCACGGCATTCGCCCAGGCCGGCAACGGGCGGTTCGCGCGGTTCTCAGCCGAGATCGCCGGAGTTGAGTCCGAGCACCGGGTGCTGGCGGAAACCCTGGTCGGGGCCATGCCGCCCAACAACGTCGGCTTCGAGGTCTTCTCGATTCAACGCCCTCAGGGCATCGAGATGGCGCTTGAAGCGGCGGGCGTCGGGTTCGGCACGCAGGGCAGCGCGCCAGGAGCGTTCTACAAGCTTCCGCATCCGATTATGCCGCCGCCCATTCCGATCAAAGCGGCCAAACCAACGTAATCGTCACCGGCGCCGGGAGAACGCGCACCAACGCGAAGACGGGGCACCGCACGTGAGCGGTTGCCCCAGTCGGAGGAATAGGATCCGCGCGAGCAATTCGCTTGCCGAACTTGGCCGCCGTGCCGGGCCAGTCTGACAGAGATACTCAGAGACGAGCCGGCGCCCGCTGGCGAAGCCGGAGGCGCAACCTTTGGCTTCCGGCCATTGGAGTTTCGACCCCTGGCCAGATGGGAACGAGGCCCCGGCACACGAGAAGGAGGAGACTAATGGGTGCGCTCGGCAGGTTCCGTGGTTCAGCAGTCAGGCTCGCGCTCGCCGGGGTCGTCGCTGCCACGCTGGCCTCGGCACTCCCCGCCGCGGCCTCGGCGCACACCGTCACTTACGATCACTACTCGCTCAAACTTGACGGTCGCCGGATCTACGTTTGGTCCGGCGAGTTCCATTACTGGCGCCTGCCGAGTCCGAGTCTGTGGCGCGACGTGCTGGAGAAGATGAAGGCCGCCGGCTATAACGCCACGTCGATCTATTTCGACTGGGGTTACCACTCGCCGAAGCCTGGCGTATCCGACTTCAGCGGCGTGCGCGATGTCGACGAGTTGCTGCGCATCGCCAGCCAGGTCGGCATCTATGTGATCGCGCGGCCGGGTCCCTACATCAACGCCGAAACCGACAGCGGCGGCTTCCCGGCTTGGCTGGACACGCAGAAGGGCCGAGCGCGCTCGAGCGCGCCCGATTACACAGCGGCCTACATGGAGTGGCTCAGCCACATCGACCCGATCATCGCCCGCCACCAGTTCACCAATGGGACCGGCACGGTGATCCTCTATCAGGTCGAGAACGAGTACGGCAACAACACCGATGCGACGTACATGGCGCAGCTCGAGCAGAAGATCCGTGCCGACGGCATCACCGTCCCGCTGACCCACAATCACTGCTGCGGCCCGTCGACCTGGGCAACCGGGCCGGGCGCGGTGGATCTCCCCGGACAGGACAGCTACCCCCAGGGCTTCAACTGCTCCAATCCCACTCAGTGGAGCGCCGTTCCCGCCCTCCCGCGCTTCCGCGACGACGCTCCAATCTTCACCCCCGAGTTCCAGGGCGGCTCATTCGACCCCTGGGGCGGGCCTGGCTATGACAAATGCCGCCAGCTCACGGGTCCGGACTTCGAGGACGTGTTCTACAAGGAGAACATCGCCGACGGAGCGACGATGCAGAACTTCTACATGACCTACGGCGGGACGTCGTGGGGATGGCTGCCCGACCCCCAGCAGGTCTACACGTCCTACGACTACGGAGCGGCGATAAAGGAGGATCGGGAGCTCACGAGCAAGTACACCGAGATGAAGCGCATCGGCTACATGCTCGACTCGGTGGCGCCGCTGACCAAGACCGATCAGATCCCGGCCGCTCCGGCCACGAATCCAGCCATCCGTGTCGCCGCCCGCGCGAACCCAGATGACGGAACCCAGTTCTATGAGCTACGCCACAGCGACAGCACGTCCACGGCAAACGATCAGACGCACATCAGCATCGACCTGTCGAGGCGCGCGCGGGACCTCTACTCCGCCGTGCCCCAACAGCCGGGAACGAGCATCACCCTGGCCGGCCGCGAGGCCAAGCTGTTGATCGCCGGCTACCCCATGGACGGTCAGCGCCTGCAATATTCGACCTCGGAATTGATGACGCACGGGCGCATCGGCGATCGGGACATCGCCCTGTTCTATGCGCCGGCGGGCCAGGACGGCGAGACCGTGTTGCGTTACGCGCGGCGCCCGGACGTGACCGTCCTGAGCGGCCAGGTGCAGTCGAGCTGGAATGCCGCCCGGGGCGATCTGCGCCTCGACTACGTCCACCGCGGCCTGAGCGACGTGCTGATCAGACCGCGCCACGGGACGCCGCTCGAGCTGCTGCTGGCCAGCGACGACATTGCCGGCCAGTTCTGGCGCCAGGCCACGCGGATCGGCGCCGTGCTCGTTCGGGGTCCGGAACTCGTGCGCAGCGGCTACACCGTGGGCCGTACCCTCGTCCTGACGGGCGACACCGCCGGGCCGACGCGCCTGGAGGTGTTCGCCCCGAGGTCGGTCACGGCCGTACGGTGGAACGCACGCCGCGTCGCGGTCACGCGGCTGCGCGACGGCGCCCTAGCCGCCGTCCTCTCCGGTCCGGATCCGGTCACGCTGCCGGCGCTGGGTCACTGGAGGTTTCACCTCGGCAGTCCGGAGACCAAACCCGGGTTTGACGACCGCGGCTGGCAGGCGGCTGACGAGATGTCGACCAACAACCCGACGCCCCCGGTGACGCTTCCGGTGCTCTACGCCGACGACTACGGGTTCCACCACGGCGACGTGTGGTACCGCGGCCATTTCACCGCCCAGGGCTCCGAGACGGGTGTGAACCTTTCCGCGATCACGGGCCGCGCCGGCATCTACAGCGCGTGGCTGAACGGACAGTTCCTCGGCTCGACCGATGATCCCACGCATCACTTTGACTTCCCGGCCGGCAGCCTGCAAACCGGCCGCGACAACGTGTTGTCGGTCATGGTCGAGAACATGGGCCACAACGAGGATTTCAACGCCGATGACTCCCACAAGCAGCCGCGCGGGCTGACGGGGGTGACGCTCGTGGGCTCGAACGCGGCGCTGCAGTGGCGTATCCAGGGAAGTCTCGGCGGCGAGACGCTCGTCGACCCAACCCGCGGCCCGATGAACACCGGCGGCCTGTACGGCGAGCGCAACGGGTGGAGCCTCCCGGGCTTCCCGGACGGCGCATGGAGGACAGTCACGCTGCCCCATCCCGACGCGACGCCGGGTGAGAGCTGGTACCGCACCACGTTCTCCCTCCACCTGCCGCGAACGCAGGACGTGCCGGTCGGTATCGACATCGCCGATGCGCCGACCCATCATTACCGGGCGCTGATCTACGTCAACGGGTGGCTGATGGGCCGCTACATCAACGACATCGGGCCAGAGCACTCGTTCCCAGTGCCGCCGGGCATCCTCCGGCCCGACGGGACGAACACGCTGGCGATCGCGGTGTGGAACGAGGACGCCGGCTCGGGCGGGCTTGGCCAGGTGCGCCTGCAGCGATATGCCAACCTCTCGACCTCGCTCAGGGTCACCGACGTCTACTCGCCCGGATACGCCCAGATCTTCCCGCACGGCTGAGCGACCGCGTGAGACCGCGCGATGGCCATGACCCCTCGGCCCGACTCATGTTTGCGTTTGGCGTCACGTGCGTGAGTGATCCCGGGCTATCTGTCCGAGTGCGGACAGCTGGCGAGCGCGATTTGTGTCATCGTCCGGCGCACCGCCGGACGGCATTCAGCGAGCAGCGCTGATCACAGTGGCTCGGTAAAGACAGATAGGCGAGGAGAGAGATGGGACTTGTGGGACTGTTCACGGGACGCGTGCGCCTGATTGCATGTGCGTGTGCCTTCGCGGCCGTGACCGCTGGCATCAGCGCCGTGGTTTCGGCTGGTCCGTCGGCCGGGTCTGCAAGTGCACAGACAGCGTCGTGCGCGCCCGGCACGACGGTGCAGACCACGGCTGGTCCGGTGTGCGGGGTCACCACCGCCAGCGGTGTCAATGAGTGGCTTGGCGTCCCGTATGCGGCGCCGCCGGTCGGTGCGCTTCGGTGGGCGCCACCGCAGCCACACGCGCCGTGGACAACCACTCTCGAAGCAACGGCGTTTGCCGACGAGTGCGTCCAGCCGGTCGTCAAGTCCGGTCCGCCGGCGCCGGGTTCGAGCGAGGATTGCCTGTACCTCAACGTGTACGCGCCGGCCGCGGGAGGATCACACCTGCCCGTGATGTTCCACATCCACGGCGGCGGTCTCTTCAAGGGCTCGGGCGCCGGCGACTACTCGCTGCTGGCCTCGACCGGCCATGAAGTGATCGTCTCGACGAACTACCGGCTGGGCATCTTCGGGTTCCTCGCCGACTCGGCCTTCGGTCCGCACGCCGGCGACTTTGGGCTGCAGGACCAGCAGGGTGCGCTTCGCTGGGTGCAGCAGAACATCGGCGCTTTCGGCGGCGATCCCCACCACGTAACCATCTTCGGCGAGTCGGGCGGTGCCTCCAGCGTCTGCGATCAGATCGCCTCGCCGACCGCGAAGGGTCTGTTCGAGCAGGCGATCGACGGCAGTGGCGAGTACAACACACTGTTCGGCGGAGCGGGAGTGCGGCCTGGCGGCCAGTACGACCTCGAGCCGCAGGACTGCAAGTCGGCTCTGCCATCCGAGCCGCAGGCGCGGAGCATCGGAGCGGCGTTCGCGGCGTCAGTCGGATGCGGTTCGGGCAACACGAACGTCGCGGCATGCCTGCGTCAGTTGCCTACCGACACGGTCCTCGAGGCCTCGGACACGCCGGGTGACGGGTACCAGTATGGCGGGCAAGGGACCATCGCCCCGACCATCAACGGCACAACGCTCCCGAGGACGCTTCGCCAGGGCCTCAAGGCCGGAGACGTAAACCGGGTTCCCATCATGATCGGAACCGAGCGAGATGAGAATCTGGTCGGAGAGCCGACCACGCCGAGCGAGTTCGTGCAAGCGGTGGACAGCCAGTATGGCCGGTATGCGCCGCAAGTATTGGCGCTCTATCCGCTGTCGCGCTTCGAGACGCCGTTCATCGCGTGGCGCACGGTGGCGGCCGATTCAGACACTGTTTGTCCGGCGATCGTCACGGACGAGGCGCTAGCGCCGTGGATGCCCGTGTACGGGTTCCTGATGACCGACAACGATCTCCCGCCGTACACGCCGACAGGGGCCCCCGACACGCCCGCGGGTGCCGCACACGACAACCCATGGGCGTCGTTCGAGCAGCCGGTGACGCCGGCGCTTGACGCAAACCAGCAGGTGCTCCAGGACGAGGAGATCGCGCACCTCACGACGTTCGCTCGCACCGGGAACCCGACCGCGGTGGGATTCCCGGTCTGGCCTGAGTTCAACCGCTCGGGCCAGGAGATGGAGCTTGCGCCCGCGGGCGACAGCCAGACGATGCCGATCTGGCAGATCGCGGCCAATCACAACTGCCGTTTCTGGGACGCGATCTCACCGGGCGTGGGGCGGGAGGCGCGTCAGCCGTAGGCCCTGGAGCACGGGGATAGCCGCGAGCTTTTCGGCATCGAGGTGATCCCACAGGACACCCGACGGCCGCCGGCGCGCGCGGGTCCGCACCGTGGTCGTTGGAGTCACGATGACATCGACCCTGAAGTCGTGGCCGGTCTCGGGCAGCTTCTCGTCCCGCAGCTGGAGATCGTGGACCGTGGTCAAGATCGTCGTTGAACGATTCACCAGCCCGCGTTCGACGAGCAGCGCGAACTCGAGGTCGGAGAACCCGCCACCCTTACCGATCCTCACGCCCTGGCGGTTGACTGCGACCGTCCCGCAGACGATCACATCGACCGGCTCGAGCTCGTCGACCGACAGGGCTTTGCCTTCCGCCGGCGCACGCTTGATCGTCGGGTCGCCCCTCACCTCCACAAACGGCTTCTTCTCGGTGAGACGCGGGACCGCCATGTACAGCTTCTTGCCGTCCTTACGCGCTCGGCGTCGGACTGGCAGCTGTGGCGCGTCCGGATTGGACTTGACCACTCCCGCGGCCTGCCACTCGGGCAGCTCGGCAAGCCGCGCGGCCGCGTGTTCGGCGCCGCGGAAATTCGGAATCCGCCCTCGCGCTCCCGGGAACCTCGTCGCGTTTTTACGCTCTAGCAGCTCCCACATCCGCTCGCGCACCTCCTGTTTTTGCTCCGCGACGCGCGGGCCGCGCGCGAGGTGGGAGCCGCAGAAGCCCGGCCGCGCCAACGTCGGACCCTACCGTCAGAACAGCTGGTTCTCGCCGCCGAACACGGCGCTGACCGAGCCGTCGGTGAAGATCTGGCGAATCGTGTCGGCCAGCAGCGACGCGCACGAAAGCACGACAACCTTCTCGGGCGCCCCCTCGCGCAGCGGGATGGTGTCGGTCACCACCACCTGCTCGAACGCGGACGCCGCCAGCCGCTCACAAACCCGCCCCGAGAACACCGGATGCGTGCAGGCGGCGAATACGCGTGCGGCGCCCTCGTCGAGCACGGTCTGCCCGGCGGCGATCAGCGTGCCGCCGGTGTCGATGATGTCGTCCAGGATCACCGCGGTCTTTCCACGCACATCGCCGATCACGTAGCCGAGCTCAGCCACCTGCTGGGCGGGCCGCTCCTTGGTCATGAGGGCCAGCTCGGCCCCGACCAACTCGGCGAACTTGTGACCCAGCTTGACGCGACCGACGTCGGGCGCCACAACCACGAGATCGGGGAGGTCGAGCTCGCGGAAATAGTCCGCGATCAGGAGCAGCGCGGTCATGTGGTCGACGGGCTTGCGGAAGAAGCCCTGGACCTGCCCGGCGTGCAAATCCACGGTCAGAACCCGGTCGGCGCCGGCTGTTTCCAGCAGTTGCGCCACCAGCCGGGCCGTGATCGGCTCGCGCAGGGCCGACTTCTTGTCCTGACGCGAATAGCCGTACCACGGCATCACCGCGATCACGCGGTGCGCCGAGGCGCCTACCGCGGCGTCGATCATCACGAGCAGCTCCATCATCGCGTCGTTGATCGAGATCCCAGTTTCCGGGTTCGCGCACGTCGGCTGCACGATGAACACGTCGGCGCCGCGCACGGACTCGTCCAGGCGGCAATACACCTCGCCGGCCGAGAACGTCTTCAGCGTGATGTGGCCGAGCTCGATCCCGAGCTTGTCGGCGATCGCGCCGGCGAGCTCGGGGTTAGCGCGTCCGGCGAACAGCATCAGCTTTTTACCTGTAACGATCGGCAGGGATCCGGGTGCGCTCCGCGCTTCGCTGGCTTCCATGTGCAGGGTGAGTCTAGTGCCGCACCAGCCACGCGTAGAGCGCCTCCTGGTGGTTGGTCAGGTCGAGGCTTGTGGGGCGATTGGCGAGCGCGTAGACTGGCGGAGCGCCTGCGCCGGCGGCACGCGGTGTGGCATCAGGGGCGATTGGGGAGCCCGCGGGGGCATGATCCGGAAATGAAAGGGACGCGGCTATTCAGCAGCAACCGGAACCTCAAGGTGCTCTTGCTGGGAATCGTCGCGTTCGCTGCGACCGGGCTCGCACTCGTCGGCTACGCCGCACACACCCTCCGCTCGCTTGAGCTGAACACGGTCAACGCGCGCTTCTCCGTCCGCGGCGCTGAGAAGCCGCCGTCGAACATCGTGGTGGTGGCCATCGACTCGAGCACGTTCGGGACGGTCAACAAGCAGTGGCCGTTTCCCCGAGCGGTCGAGGCCCGGGTGTTGGATCGCATCGACGCCGGTCATCCCGCCGCGGTGGCCTTCGACATCGTGTTCTCCCAGCCGAGCCAGCTCGGCCAGAAGGATGACCTGGCGCTGCTAAACGCGCTGGGTGGAGCCAACGGGCGGGTGATCCTCTCCTTCCAGGAGACAAACGCCGACGGTGACGTCCTGTTGTTCGGCCTGGGTCAGACGCAGGCCGCCCTGCGCCAGGCGGGAGTCCAGCCGGGAAGCACGCTGTTCCCGTTCGACCCAGCCAATTACATCCGTCGGATGTCCTACACGATCGATCAGCTGAAAACGTTTCCGACCGTCACCGCCGAGGTGGCGACCGGGAAGCCTGTCCGACCGTTCTCGGGCAGCAAGTGGATCGATTACGTCGGGCCAGCCGGCACATTCCACACCGTCTCGTACGGTGACGTCTACTCCGGCAAGATCCCGCCGAGCTTCTTCCGGGGCAAGATCGTCGTCATCGGTCCTACCGCTCCGTCGCTGCAGGACTTGCATCCGACCTCGACCGATGCCTCGATGGCCGGCGTCGAGGTGCAGGCCAACGCGATTGACACGGCTCTGCTCGGCTTCCCGCTTTCGACCGTTCCCGGCTGGGTCAATGTGGTCCTGATCGTTCTGTTTGGCGTTGCCGTCCCGCTCGCGGCAGTGCGCGTGCGCCCGGTGGTCTCAATCGCGGTCGGGGTGGCGCTTGGGGTCATATTCGCGATCGTCGCCCAGCTCCTGTTCAACGCGGGCACGATCGTCTCGTTCGTCTATCCGCCGCTGGCCCTGGTGCTGGGCTCGGTCGGCTCGCTTGCCGTCCAGCTCGTCACCGAGGCGTTCGAGCGCATCCGCGCCGTCGACCTGTTCGCGCGCTTCGTGCCCGAGGATGTCGTCGGCCAGGTGCTGGCCAGCGCCGACGGCCTGCGTCTCGGCGGTGTGCAGCGTCAAGCCACAGTCATGTTCACCGATCTGCGCGGCTTCACCTCGTTCTCGGAGAAGCTGACCCCATCCCAGGTGATCGACGTCCTCAACCACTACCTCAGCGAAATGTCCGACGCGATCCTCGACCACGGCGGCACGCTCGTGGCCTACATGGGTGACGGGATCTTCGCCGTGTTCGGCGCTCCGCTCGAGCAGCCCGACCATGCGGACCGCGCATTGCGCGCCGGGCGCGAGATGATCGACGTCCGCCTCCCGCGCTTCAACGAGTGGATCCGATCCGAGGGGCTTGGCGACGGATTCCGTATGGGAATCGGGCTCAACAGCGGCTACGTGATGTCTGGCCACGTCGGCTCCGAGCGACGGGTCGAGTACGCCGCGGTGGGAGACACGACCAACACCGCGTCGCGGATCGAGGCGTTGACGAAAGGCTTATCGCACCAGCTGCTGCTGTCGGACTCCACCAAACAGGCCCTGGTCGAGCCGGCGGACGCTCTGGTCTATGTCGATGAGGTCGCGATCCGCGGTCGCGCGGCGCGCATGAAACTGTGGGGGCTGGGCGGGGGCCAACCGCCGGCGCCGCCGGCCGCCGAACCTGCCGCGCAGGCGCCGGCCTGACGCGCCTGAAGTTCCGCTCGCGATATGTAGGTGTGTCGAGCGCGATGAAGGCTCCCGAGCGCTCGGTACAGTCCGCGCATGAGTCCAGCCATGGCTCGGCTCGAGGTAGTGGCCGGTCGCGCGCTGGGCATATCAATTCAGCTCGACGACGAGCTGCTCATCGGGCGCCACGCCGACGGCGCCGGGCGGTTAGCCGACGACGA
>JAFAZZ010000548.1 GCA_019239375.1 Solirubrobacterales bacterium
GACGAGTTCACCGGGCGGATCCTCGAGGGCCGGCGGTGGTCCGAGGGCCTGCACCAGGCGATCGAGGCCAAGGAGGGCGTCCGGGTCCAGGAGGAGAACCAGACGCTCGCCACGATCACGCTGCAGAACTACTTCCGCATGTACGACAAGCACGCCGGGATGACGGGCACGGCGATCACCGAGGCGACCGAGTTCATGAAGATCTACAAGCTTCCGGTCGTCGAGATCCCGACCAACCGCCCGATGATCCGCAAGGACCACAACGATCAGGTCTACAAGACCAAGGACGGCAAGTGGAGCGCGGTCGTGCGGGAGATCGAGCAGCGCCACCAGGCCGGTCAGCCGGTGCTCGTCGGCACGATCTCGGTCGAGGTCTCGGAGTTTTTGTCCGACCAGTTGCGGCGCAAGGGGATCCAGCACACCGTGCTGAACGCCAAGCCCGAGCACGCCGAGCGCGAAGGCGAGACCATCGCCGAGGCCGGCGCGCCCGGGGCGGTGACGATCGCGACCAACATGGCCGGCCGCGGGGTCGACATCAAGCTCGGCGGCAACCCCGAGCACCTGGCGCGGCTCGAGGTCGCCAAGCTGGGGCTGAAGCCGGGGGATGAGGATTACGAGGAGCACTACGCGCGGGTGCTCCCTTCGATCGAGGCCCGGATCGAGGAGGCCCGCGAGCAGGTCCTCGAAGCCGGCGGCGTGTTCATCCTCGGCACCGAGCGCCACGAGTCGCGGCGGATCGACAACCAACTCCGGGGCCGCTCGGGACGTCAGGGTGACCCGGGCGAGTCCCGCTTCTTCCTCTCCGCTCAGGACGACCTCGTGCGCCTGTTCGCCGGCGAGCGCATCTACAAGATCCTCGACCGTCTGGGCAGCGTCGATGAGGAGGGCAACGAGGAGCCGATCGAGCACGGCATGCTCTCCAAGCAGATCGAGAAGGCCCAGCGCAAGGTCGAGGAGCAGCACTTCCTCACCCGCAAGCACACGCTGGAGTACGACGATGTCCTCAACCAGCAGCGTGAGGTGATCTACACCTACCGCGACGAGATCCTCGAAGGGCGCGACATGAGCGACGCCGCGCGCACAGAGATCGCGAGCCTGATCGACCGGCTGGTCGAGGAGTACACGGCCGGTGACTTCGTCGAGGAGTGGGACGTCGACGGCCTGCTGCGGCGGATGACCGAGATCTTCCCGAGCACCGCGGCGCTGCCGGACATCGAGGGGGACCGAGCCGACCGCGAGGAGCTGAAGGCAATGCTCGAGGATCTCGCGGCCGAGCAGTACGACGCCCGCGAGGAGGAGTTCGGCCCCGAGCTGATGCGCGACATCGAGCGCTTCCTGCTCCTGCAGATCATCGACCAGCGCTGGCGCGAGCACCTCTACGACATGGACTACCTGCGCGAGGGCATCCATCTGCGCGGCTTCGCCCAGATCGAGCCGCTCGTCGCCTACAAGAACGAGGCCTTCGAGTTGTTCCGCGACCTCATGAACAGCATCTGGGACGACTACGCCCGGCTGATCTTCCACGTCGAGGTGACGCCCGTGCCGGCCAACGGCGGACCACCTCCAGCGCCGCCGCAGCGACGTCCCAGCAGCGCGGCCAGCTCACCGACCGGTGGCGGCCGGGTCACCTACTCGGGCGGCGGTGCGCCCCAAGGCGCGATGGCGATCGCCGCCGCGGCAGGCGGCGCTGTCGCCGCGGCCCCGGGCGCCGTACCGGAGGACGAGCCCGGGCCGGTTCACGTCGAGCAGCGCCGGGTCGATCCGGGTGAGCAGATCGGCCGCAACGACCCCTGCTGGTGCGGGTCGGGCAAGAAGTTCAAGAAGTGTCACGGCGCCTGAGGGCGCGGGGCCGCCTCGCGTCTGGACAACTGCCGCTCCAGGGCGGGGCGCCCGATGCGACTGAGGTTTATCGGAATAATTCGCAGTTTCGTTAGTCGGTTCGAACTACCCGTGCAGCCGCATGACTACGGGTCGCGGCCGTATAGGCTAGGCCGCCGAGCGCTCCCAGCCAGGTGAACGGGTTGCCGTCGTGGCCCTTGGCGGGATCTCAGGGCGCTAGATTCCGGGCCATGGCCGGCGACGCTCCACGAGACCCCGACCTGCGAGCTTCCGACGAGCAGCGCGAGCGTGCCGCCCGAGAGATCCGCGAGCATTTCGCGGCCGGCCGCCTGACCGACGAGGAGCTGGGCGACCGGCTCCAGGCGGCCTACAGCGCCCGCACCGAGCACGACCTGAGCCGGCTGCTCTCCGACCTGCCGAACCTGCCCGCCGCGCCGGCGCAACAGAAGGCAGAGATCGTCGCCCGCCGCCGGCAGCTGCAGCGCCGGCTGCTTCAGGAGACCGGGGGAGGCGCAGCGCTGTTCCTGCTCTGCACGGTGATCTGGCTGGTCTCCGGCGCGCATGGCCAGTTCTGGCCAATCTGGGTGGCGCTGGTGGCGCTGATCCCGCTCGTCCGCAACGGCTGGCGGCTGTACGGGCCGGCGCCCGAGCTCGATCGCGTGGAGCGCGAGCTCGAGGAGCGCCGGCGCCGCGACGAGCACCGCAACCGGCTGCGCAGCGAGACCCGCGCCGACGCGCTCAACGAGCGTCGCGCCGCCCGCTACGAGCGCCGGCGGCGCGAGCGCTGAACAACCTCAGCCCTGCCTCTGATGCCGGACATGCTCCGGTCGGATCACGAACTTGACCCGCTCCTCGCCCGGCTGGCGGAACGGGTACTCGTCCTGGCCCATGTACTTCTTCGTGAGCAGGTTGATGTGCTCGTCGGCGCCCTCGCCCGTGCCTGTCGCCGTCCCCCGGATCTCCACGTAGTTGTAAGGATTGCCTTGCTCGTACACCAGGACGGTGATCCGAGGGTCGCGCTCGAGGTTCGTGGGCCACTTGCGGCCGCGAGAGCTGTTGACCGCGACGGTTCCGTCTTCCGCGCTGATCCAGACGACCGTGTTGTGCACCGACCCGTCACGGTTGAACGTCGAGACCACCGCGTGATTCGGCTGCTCGAGCAGCTCGCGTACAGGTTGATCGTTGAGCGTTGACATGGCGGCCTATGTACCCGCTGCGAGTACCGCTGCTACCGTGACCTCAGATGGCGACCGCACCTTCAGAGCCCCTCTCCCAGCGCCTCGCGGCGATCCGCGAGCAGCTCAAGCTGCTTGCGGACTACCTTTGACCCCGCCGCGCTGAGCGGGCGCGTCGACGCGCTCGAACACGAGATGGGCGCTCCCGGCTTCTGGGAGGATCAGGACCGGGCGGCTCAGGTGAGCGCGGAGCACGCGCGCGCCACTCGCAAACTCTCCACCTACCGGGAGCTCGAGCGCGATGCCGAGGACCTCGAGCCGCTGGCCGAGCTGGCCGAGGAGGATCCGACCCTCGCGCAAGAGCTCGAGGACCAGATCCAGGGCGTCCAGGAGCGCCTGGACCGGCTCGAGGAGGAGCGGCTGTTCTCGGGCCGGTATGACTCGGGCGACGCGCTGGTGGCGATCAACGCCGGCGCCGGCGGCACCGACGCCCAGGACTGGGCCGAGATGCTGCTGCGGATGGAGATGCGCTGGGCCGAGAAGCGCGGCTTCGGCGTCGAGCTGCTCGAGGCATCGCCAGGCGAGGAAGCCGGCATCAAGTCGGCCACCTTCCTGGTCAAGGGCGATAACGCCTATGGGCTCTTCGGCGCCGAAAAGGGCGTGCACCGACTCGTCCGCCTGTCGCCGTTCGACGCCGCCCACCGCCGGCAAACCAGCTTTGCCGGCGTCGAGGTCTCGCCGGTGGTGGCCGACATCGAGGAGCTCGACATCGACGACGACGATCTGCAGATCGACACCTACCGCGCCAGCGGCGCCGGCGGCCAGCACGTCAACAAGACCGACTCCGCCGTGCGCATCACACACAAGCCGACCGGGATCGTCGTCCAGTGCCAGAACGAGCGCTCCCAGTCCTCCAACAAGGCGGAGGCCATGACCATGCTGCGCTCGAAGCTGCTCGAGCTCGAGGAACGCAAGCGCCGCGAGGAGATCGCCCGCGAGCGCGGCGAAGCGCAGGACGTCAACTTCGGCTCCCAGATCCGCTCCTACGTCTTGCACCCGTACTCGATGGTCAAGGACCATCGAACCGACTACGAGATGGGGGACACCGCGCGCGTGCTGGGTGGAGACCTTGACGGTTTCGCGCGCTCGTACCTTCTGAAATCGGCGAAGTGAGCGACGGCCCGAGCCGGACTGCGATGACCATGGCCGAAAACGAGGTCGTGGCCCGGGCCCTGGCCGAGGACGTCGGCGACGGCGACGTTACGACGGCCGCGACCGTCCCCGCGCAGGCTCGGGCCCGCGGCCTGATCACCCAGAAGGCGCCGGGCATCGTCTACGGCATCGACGTGGCGGTCGAGACGTTCCGGATGCTTGACCCCGAAATCGCCGTCGAGCGCCTCGGCGCCGAGGGCGAGTGGCGGGAGCATGGTCCTGTGCTGCGGCTGGAGGGCTCAGCGCGCGCCATCCTGACCGGCGAGCGCACCGCGCTGAATTTCCTGCAGCGCCTGTCGGGTGTCGCCACCATAGCGGCGCGGAGTGTGCGGGCCGTGCGGGGCACCGGAGCCACGATCCTCGACACCCGCAAGACCACCCCCGGACTGCGTACGCTCGAGAAGGCCGCGGTCGCCGCTGGTGGCGCGACCAACCACCGCTTCGGGCTGTTCGACGCGATCCTGATCAAGGAGAACCACGCCGCGATGGCCGGGGGAGTCGGGCCGGCGGTGGGCAAAGCTCGGGCGTACGCGCCCGACGCGCCGCTCGAGGTCGAGTGCCGGACGATGGGCGAGGTGGATGACGCCCTCGCGGCCGGCGCACCGCGCATCCTCCTGGACAACATGTCGGTCGAGCAGTTGCGTGACGCGGTACGCCACGTGGCCGGCCGGGCCGAGCTCGAAGCCAGCGGCGGAGTGACCTTGGACACGCTCCGGGACATCGCAGGCACGGGGGTAGACTTCGTCTCGGTGGGCGCGCTCACGCACAGCGCCCCGGCTCTAGATCTTTCCCTCCTCCTCGAGACGATGCCATGAACCTGCCGATGCTCGGTGCATCAGACGCACCCTTGCTCCTCGAGAACATCCCCGCGCTGCAGGACGAGGTTCGCGCGCTGGCCGCCGAGCGCGGCGCGATGATCCTGGCGCACAACTACCAGCTGCCCGAGATCCAGGACGTCGCCGACTACGTCGGCGACTCGCTCGGGCTCTCCCAGCAGGCCGCCAGCGCCGCCACCGACATGATCGTGTTCTGCGGCGTGCATTTCATGGCCGAGACCGCATCGATTCTGTGCCCGGCCAAGCGGGTGCTGATCCCCGATCTCGACGCCGGCTGCTCGCTGGCCGACTCGATCACTGCCGACCAGCTGCGCGACTGGAAGGTCCGGCACCCGGACGCGATCGTGGTCATGTACGTCAACACCACGGCCGAGGTCAAGGCGCTGACCGATTACTGCTGCACGTCGGCCAATGCGGTCAAGGTGGTCGAGCACATCTACGCCCAGCACGGTGACGACGTGGAGATCCTGTTCGGCCCGGACATGTTCCTCGGTGCCTTCGTCGAGAAGTCGCTTGGCCGTCCGATGCACGTGTGGGACGGCGAGTGCCACGTCCACGCTGGGATCAAGCCCGACGACATCGGCGCGGTGCGGGCCGCCCATCCGGGTGCCGAATTCCTGATCCACCCCGAGTGCGGCTGCTCGACCAGCGTGATGGAGTACGTGGCGGCTGGCGACCTCGACGCCGAGGGCGTGCACATGCTCTCGACCGGCGGGATGCTCTCCTATGCCCGCGCGCACCACGGCGGGACCGCGATCGTGGCCACGGAGACCGGCATGCTCCACCCGCTGCGCCAGACGGCGCCAGATACGGAGTTCATCGCGGCCAACGAGGCCGCTCACTGCCGCTTCATGAAGATGATCACCCTGCCCAAGCTCCGCGACGCCCTACGCGACGGGGTACACGAAGTCAAGGTGCCGCGCGAGGTGGCCGACCGGGCGCGGACGCCGATCGAGCGGATGGTGGCGATCGGTTAGCTTCTTGGGGCGAGAAAGGACCGGTCATGACCTTCATCGAGACCGTCGCCGACGATCAAGCGAGCGGCGGCACCGCCGAGCTGTACGCCGCCGAGCAGGAGGCGTTCGGCTTTCTGCCCAACTTCGTGCGTGCGTTCTCGCCCAGGCCAGAGGTGTACGGCGCCTGGAAGCAGCTCAACGGCGCGATCAAGACCAGCATGGACCTGCGGCGCTACGAACTGGCCACGCTCGCCGCCGCAACGCGCCTGCGCTCGAGCTACTGCACGCTGGCCCACGGTTCCGTGCTGATGGACCGCGGGTTCCTCGAGCCTGACGTTGTTCGCGCCGCGGTATTGGACCATCGCACCGCCGGTCTCGACGAGGTGGAGGTGGCGGTGATGGACCTGGTCGGCAAGGTGGTGGATGACGCGACCTCCATCGAGCAGGCCGACATCGACCGGCTACGAGCGCTGGGGCTGTCCGATCAGGACATCCTCGACGTCGTGCTTGCCGCGGCGGCGCGCTGCTTCTTCAGCAACTGGACGCGCTGGCGGCGGCGCCGGACTCGAACTACGACGAGCTCGACCCTGCGCTGAGGGTCGGGCGCCGCTGAGACGCGCGCGTCCTACGCCGGCGCTTCGGCCATCAGGTCGATTCCGCTGTCGACGGCGTGGATGACCCGCGGCAGCGTTACCCGCTTTCGCTCGAACTCGCCGGGCGTGTAGCAGTGCACGTCCGCCGGAGCGCCCATCTCCAGACCGTCCCACAGCGAGCCGGCGTGGTAGACGCGCTCTAGCCACGGCATCCCCTCGAACGCCTGCGAGACGAGGATCACGATGAACTCGGGGCCCCGCTCGCGCTGGGGCGGCGCGCCTTGTTCGTCGGCCACCCGTGCGCCGCCCAGTACGGCGGCGTCGATCGGCCAGCGATCGCCGACGCGCGCCAGGTAGCGCTGGAGCTCGCGCCTGTTCACCTCGGTGGTCACCTGCACTGCGCGTACGATTGTCCCCGGGCCGGGGCGCGGGTTCAATAGCGCGCGATCGCCGGGAGCATCTGGCCGAGCAGCTTGTCGGCGGTCCAGTTCGGCGGCCCGTCGATCATCGCCGCGAAGGCCAGGACGTGGCCGTTGCGCGCAGTGCAGTAGCCCGCGAGGTTCGTCACGTAGTTGAGCGTCCCGGTCTTGGCCGCGCACCGGCCCTGAGCGGCGGTATGCGCGGCGATCCATTGCACGGTCCCGTCGACCCCCACGACCGGAAGCGAGGCGGCCAGCGCCCGGCCGATCGAGCTGCCCCACATCGTGCGCAGGAGCGCGACCACCTGCCCCGGCGAAGAGCGGTCATCGCGCGAGAGGCCAGAGCCATCGACGATCGCGGGATGCATCCCGAACGACTCGATCACCTGCGAGATGACG
>JAFAZZ010000143.1 GCA_019239375.1 Solirubrobacterales bacterium
CCCACCGGGTCCACATCCATGCCGCCGTGATCCCGGGCACGACGAGCAGCGCCACGCCCATCTTGGTCTCGAAGCCTAGGCCGACGCAGACGCCGCTAAGCACGAGCCACTTCGTGCGGCCGGTTTGTAGCGCGCGTACGGCGCACCAGAGCGCGGCGACGCAGCACAGGAGCAGCAGCTCGTCGGGATTGTTGTGGCGGGCGACGGCGACCGTGATCGGGGTGATCGCGAAGGCCAGGCCAGCCACGGACCCGGCCACACGCCCGAACACCCGCCGGGTCATGTCGTAGACGAGGGCGACCGCAGCCATGCCCATCAGCGCCTCGGGCACGAGTGTGCTGAGCGGATGCCAGCCGAAGATGCGGACCGACAGTGCCTGAACCCAGTAGGCCAGCGGCGGCTTGTCGATCGTCATCAAGCCGCTCTTGTCCATCGACGCATACAGGAAGTCATGCCAGCTCGTGCTCATCGAGCGCACCGCGGCGGCGTAGTAGGTGTTGGCCCAGCCGTTGACGCTCAGGTTCCAGAGGTTGAGAGCCCCGGTCAGCCCGAGCAGCGCGAGCAGCTCGGGGTGCACGCGCAGCGATGCCGTCCATGGGCGGCGCCCGATTCGGTGGCGCAGAGAGGCGGTTGGCCGCGCCGGATATGACACCCAACTCATGGTGCGAACCTGGGTCGGGACGAGGAGGGCAGCGCCGGCCGAGCTTTCGGCGGGCGGTGCAACATCAGCCGCGCCACCCCGCCCAGGTCAGCCAGCGCGGTTGGCACGATGTCGACTCGCGAGTCGCTGTCCTCGATCCAGTCCACGGGCACCTCGTGGATCCGCAGCCCGCGTCGCTGGGCGAGCACCAGCAGCTCGGTGTCGAAGAACCAGCCCTGATCGGACACCTGCGGCAGCAGCTCGTGGGCGGTTTCGGTGCGGAGCGCTTTGAAGCCGCACTGCGCGTCGCTGAACCGGGCGCGCACGGCCGGAGCAAGCGGTTGTAGCCGCGTGAGATCAGCCCGCGCTTGGCGCTGCGCGTGACGCGCGCCGCGGGATGGAGCCTCGTCCCGATCGCCACGTCGCTGTGCGCGGACATGAGCGGGGCGACCAGCGGCAGGAGCGCAGCCAGGTCGGTCGAGAGATCGACGTCCATGTACGCGACCACTTCGGCGCGGCTGACGGACCAGGCTGCGCGCAGCGCGCGGCCCCGGCCCTTGTCGGGCAGGTGCGTTGCCTGCACCTCGGCGAGTTCGTACATCAGGCGCCGGGCGAGGCGAAGCGTTCCGTCGGTGCTCGCGTTGTCGACGACCGTGATCTGCCAGGAGAACGGAAACGTGATCGACAGGAATCCGTGAAGCATCCGAACCGAGCGCTCGAGCGCAACGCGCTCGTTGTGGACGGGAATCACGATCTCGACGTCCGGCCGGCCGCTGGTGCCTCGGCGGGCGCCGGGGCGCCGGTCGGGGGTGGTGGTCAGGGACGTGCTCATCGCGTCAGGGCTGGTCTGGCGCACGGTGCGCCTCGGCGTACGCCCCGGCCGCGGCCATCGCGGCGAAGACGCCGGCGGCCAGCGCGACGAGGGTCCAGGACAGGAGGGTCATCATCGGTTCTCCTCGGGTTGGTGGTTGCCGCTGAGGAGAATCGGGAACCGGGCGAAGGCGGCACGAAGACGTGGCTAAGACCGGCGTAGGAGCGCGCGATCTAGAGTAAGCGGCATGCCCAACACCTTCGACGCCAAGGCGACGCTCACGGTAAGTGGGCGCCAATACGAGATCTACCGCCTCGACGCGCTGCAGGCCAAATACGATGTCGCGCGCCTGCCGTTCTCCCTGAAGATCCTGCTCGAGAACCTCTGCGCAACGAGGACGGCGAATCAGTTCGCGCCCAGGACGTCGAGGCGCTGGCACGCTGGGACGCGCGCGCGGAGCCATCCGTCGAGATCGCCTTCACGCCGGCGCGGGTGATCATGCAGGACTTCACGGGCGTCCCCGCGGTCGTGGATCTGGCCGCCATGCGCGACGCGATGCAAGAGATGGGCGGCGACCCCGGCAAGATCAATCCACTGGCGCCGGCCGAGCTGGTCATCGACCACTCGGTGCAGGTCGATGTGTTCGGCTCGCGCGCCGCCTTCGCGCGCAACGCCGAGCTCGAGTTCGAGCGAAACCGCGAGCGCTACGCGTTCCTGCGCTGGGGGCAGGGCGCGTTCGACGACTTCAAGGTGGTGCCGCCGGACACCGGGATCGTGCACCAGGTCAACCTGGAGTACCTGGGCCGCGTGGTGTTCGTCGATGAGGCGGGCTCGTCCGGGTCCGGGGCGGCGCGGGCATACCCGGACACGCTGGTCGGCACCGACTCGCACACCACGATGATCAACGGGCTCGGCGTGCTCGGTTGGGGTGTGGGCGGAATCGAGGCCGAGGCGGCGATGCTCGGCCAGCCGATGTCGATGCTGATCCCCCAGGTGCTCGGCTTCAAGCTCACCGGGTCGCTGCAGGAGGGCGCGACGGCCACGGACCTCGTGCTCACGGTCACCGAGATGTTGCGCAGCCGCGGGGTGGTCGGGAAGTTCGTCGAGTTCTACGGCGAGGGGCTGTCGCGGCTGCCGCTGGCCGACCGAGCGACGATCGGCAACATGTCACCGGAGTTCGGCTCGACGTGCGCGATCTTCCCAATCGACGCTGAGACGCTCCGCTACCTCGAGTTCTCGGGCCGCCCGCGCGAGCAGATCGAGCTGGTCGAGGCGTACGCGCGCGAGCAACGGCTGTGGCACGACGCCAGCGCCGAGGATCCGACGTTCACCGAGCAGCTCGAGCTCGACCTGTCAACCGTGGTTCCGAGCATCGCCGGGCCCAAGCGCCCCCAGGACCGCGTCTCGCTGACCGAGGCAAAGCCGGCCTTCCGGATGGCGCTCGAAGGCTATCTGCCTGATGAGGACCTCGAGGACGAGGCGGTGGCCGAGAGCTTTCCGGCGAGCGACCCGGTGGCCACGCACGTGCCCGACGGAGGCGGTCACGAGCCGGCGGGCGGGACCGGGGGCGCGCAGGTGGCCGATCGGCCGACCACGCGAGTGTCCGTGACGCTGGCCGATGGGATCGAGACAGAGCTCGACCACGGGCACGTGGTGATCGCCGCGATTACCAGCTGCACGAACACCTCGAACCCGTCGGTCATGCTGGGCGCCGGCATCCTCGCCCGCAACGCGGTGCAACGCGGTCTGTCGGTCAAGCCCTGGGTCAAGACGTCGCTGGCGCCGGGCTCCAAGGTGGTGACCGAGTATCTGGACCGGGCGGGCTTGACCGACTACATGGAGGCGCTCGGCTTCCACCTGGTCGGCTACGGGTGCACGACGTGCATCGGCAACAGCGGGCCGCTGCCGGCAGAGATCTCGGCCGCCGTTCAGGACAACGACCTGGCCGTGGTCTCGGTGCTTTCGGGCAATCGCAACTTCGAGGGCCGGATCAACCCAGACGTGAAGATGAACTACCTGGCCTCGCCGCCGCTGTGCGTGGCCTATGCGATCGCCGGGACGATGGACATCGACCTCTACGACGAGCCGCTCGGCGAGGACCGGCACGGCGCGACGGTGTCCCTCAAGGACATCTGGCCGAGCGCCGCCGAGGTCGCGAGCACCGTCGAGGAGGCGGTGCAGTCGGACATGTTCCGCAAGAGCTACGGCGAAGTGTTCGCCGGCGACGAGCGCTGGAACGCGCTCGATGTACCCGGTGGCGAGAGCTTTGCCTGGGAGCCGGATTCGACCTACGTCCGCCGGCCGCCTTTCTTCGTCGACCTGGCCGCCGAACCTGAGCCGGTGCGCGATGTCGAGGGCGCTCGGGTGCTGGCCGTGCTGGGCGACAGCGTGACAACCGACCATATCTCGCCGGCGGGTTCGATCAAACGCGACAGCCCCGCCGGGCGATATTTGATCGAGCACGGCGTGGAGCCGCAGGACTTCAACTCGTATGGGTCGCGGCGGGGCAACCACGAGGTGATGATGCGCGGGACGTTCGCCAACATCCGCCTGCGCAACCAGCTCGCCCCCGGCACCGAGGGCGGCGTGACGGTGTACTTAGGCCCGCCCGCCCACGGCGACGGCGCCGGCGAGCAGATGTCGATTTACGACGCAGCGATGAGGTATCTGCACGAGGGGACGCCGCTGATCGTGCTCGCCGGCAAGGAGTACGGGTCGGGATCCTCGCGCGACTGGGCCGCTAAAGGGACCCGGCTGCTCGGTGTGCGGGCGGTGATCGCGGAGAGCTTTGAGCGGATCCACCGGTCGAATCTGGTCGGCATGGGCGTGCTGCCGCTGCAGTTCGCCGGCGCCGAGTCGGTGGCATCGCTGTCGTTGACCGGCCGCGAGACGTTCACGGTGGCTGGGCTCGCCGGAGTCGATGAGATCCCACGTGAGCTCACGGTGCGGGCCGACGACAAGGAGTTTTCCGTCATCGTCCGGATCGACACGCCCAAGGAACAGCAGTACTACCGCCACGGCGGCATCCTGCAATTCGTGGTGCGGTCGCTGCTGGGCTAGTGCCGCTCCCGTCAACGTTCACGGCACTAGAACCTTGGCGCTGAGGCCACGTACTTTGCCAGCCGAGGCCTGAAATCCGCGCGGTTGGGCACGGTTCGCAGACTTCTAGGCCGCGCGGCGGAGCGCCTCGAGCTCGTCGCTCCGCGCCAGCTCGGCGAGAGCCCTACGCTCGAGCTTGCGCACGGCGTCCGAGGAGATGCCCAGCCGCCGGCCTGCCTCGCGCAGCGGCGTCGGCGCATCACCGTCGATCCCAAAGCGGAGCTTGACCACGTTGCGCTCGGCCTCGGGCAGACGCTGAAGAGCGCGGTGAAGGGCCGCGTCGCGCGCCGCGATCTCCACCTCCTCGGCGGGCGTGCTGGCGTCTGAGGCCAGCAGTGCGCCCAGGGTAGTTTCCTCCTCCTCGCCGACCGGGCGATCGAGGCTGGTGACCACCCGCGCGATCTGGCGGGTGGCATGAACGTCGCGGAGTTCGAGGTCGGCCGCCTGGGCGATCTCCACGTCATTGGGCTCGCGCCCCAATCGGGTCATGAGCGCGGCCCGGGCACGGGCAATCCGGCGCTCGCGCTGGCCGATGTGGACGGGGACCCGGATTGGCCGAGCCCGATTGGCGATCGCACGCTGGATCGACTCGCGGATCCAGAACGTGGCGTAGGTGGAGAACTTATAGCCCTTGCGCCAGTCGAACTTCTCCGCCGCGCGGATCAATCCGAGCATGCCTTCCTGGATCAGGTCGAGCAGCGGCAGATCCAGACCGTCGTAGCTGCGCGCGTTGGAGATGACCAGGCGCAGGTTCGAGTTGACCATGCGCTCCTTGGCGGCCAGGTCGCCGCGCTCGATCTGCTTGGCCAGCTCGACCTCCTCGACTCGGGTGAGCAGCCGGTGTCGCCGCACCTCGGCGAGAAACAGGGACATCGAGTCCATCGTGCGCTCGGTTGACTCCGCGACCGTGTCGGGCGCGTCGATCGTGTCTCGTTCTGGCGTGGGCTCGTCGCGAAGCTCGATCCCGCGCTCCGCGAGGAGGCCACGGATCGATTCGAGCTCTGGCTCGCGCTCGTCAAGTTTCAGGTCGGCGGGCATGCCTGAGGGGGATTACCCGGACGAGCGGCGCCTGAACACCCGCCAGGCAATAGCCTTCCGCGGCAATGTCGGTGCCCGAACTGCTGATGCGGCTGCTGAGCGCTCCCGGTCCGTCGGGGCACGAGTCGGCGCCCGCCCAGGTGTGGCGGGAGTACTGCTCGAGCTTCGCCACGGAGGTGGGCCGCGACCGCGTTGGCTCGTCGTACGCGCGAGTGGCGGGCACCGGCGGCGGGTCGACGGTGGCGGTCGTCGGCCACATCGACGAGATCGGCTTGCACGTCTCGCACATCGACGACGACGGATACCTGCGCTTCGGTCAAGTGGGCGGCTGGGACGCCGGCGTGCTGATCGGCCAGCGGGTGCGGCTGCACACCCGGGGCGGCGACGTGCCCGGCGTGATCGGACGCAAGCCGATCCACCTGCTGAAGGACGAGGACCGTAAGAAGCTCCCCGAGACCAAGGAGCTCCACATCGACATCGGGGCCAAGGACGCTGACGAGGCGCGCGCGCTCGTGCGGATCGGCGATGTCGCGGTGATCGACGCCGAACCGGTCGAGTTCCGCCACCAGCGGGTCGTCTCGCGCTCGCTGGACAACCGAGTTGGCTGCTACGTCGCCGCCGAGGTGGCCCGGCTGGTGGCCGAGGCGGGCGGCGCGGCTGGCGACGTGCTCGCGCTCGCCGTGACCCAGGAGGAGACCAGCTTCGCGGGCGCGCGGACGAGCGCCTTCGCCCACGACCCGGACGCCGCGGTGGTCGTGGACCTGACCTTCGCCACGGACCAGCCGGGCATCGAGCTCGGTCCGATGACGAAGCATCCCCTGGACTCGGGTCCGGTCATCGCGCGCGGCACGTCGCTGCATCCGTTCGTGTTCGAGCGGCTCTACGAGGCGGCCGAGGCGGAGAGCATCCCCTTTACGCTCGAGTCGCTGGGCAAGGGCACGGGCACCGACGCCGACGCCATCCACCTGAGTCGCGCCGGAGTGCCCACCGGGCTGGTCTCGATCCCGTGCCGCTACATGCATTCGCCAGTCGAGATGGTCTCGACGGCCGACATCGAGGCCGCCGCTCGGCTAATCGCCGCGTTTGCGCGCCGGCTCGAGCCCGGCTTCTCGTTCGAGCGCTGATCGGCGGGCGACGCCATGCTGCTGCTGTTCGACATCGACGGCACGCTGCTGGACAGCGCCACCGACGCCCATCGCCTCGCCCTGAACTCGGCGCTCAAGGAGGTGCACGGCGTCGACCCCGCTGGCCTGCGGGCGAAGATCGGACCCGCCGGGCGGACGGATGGCGAAATCGCGCGTCTGATGCTGCTCGACCTCGGGGTGTCAGCCGTCCGGATCGACGAGCGGGCCGATGCTGTCCGCGAGACGTGCTGCCGCGTCTACGCGCAGCTCTGCCCTTCCGATCTGAGCGCGCACGTCGTGCCGGGCATGCGTTCGCTGCTGCCGTGGTTGTTCGGCCGGGACGGGGTGACGCTCGGGTTGGTGACCGGGAACTTCGAGCCGGTGGCGCGGCTCAAGCTGCTGCGCGCAGGCCTAGGAGAGTGGTTTCGCGGCGCTCCGGGCGGCTTCGGCTCGGACTCCGAGGATCGCGCTGCGCTGCCCGCGATCGCGCGCCGGCGCGCCGGCCACGTCGCGCGTAAGGAGACGATTGTGATCGGCGACACCCCGCGCGACATCGCCTGCGCCCGGGCTGATGGGCTGCGATGCGTCGCGGTGACGACCGGCTGCTTCGGCACTGAGGAGCTGACTGGAGCCGATGCGGTGGCGACCGACGCGGCCGAGCTGCGGATGAAACTGGAGGAGCTGGGGGTCTAGTGCCGTGAGGCGCGCGGCATGAACATTGACCGGAGCGGCCGAGCCTAGGATCCCTTCGGCGTCGGAAACTGCGTCCGCATGGCCAGGTCCCACAGCCGGTCGGGCATGAGCCGGCGCTGGCCCATCATCAGGTGGGCGCTGGCCGTGACGGGATAACGCGGCTTCGGATGCTCCGCGGCCAGCGCGCCGGCGATCGTCTTGGCGACGGCATCCGGGCCGCCGCCGAGCTTGGCCAGCGGGCCGCGGTACACGCCCTCGGTCCTCTCGGCGACGGCACGGTTGAACTCCGCGTAGGGCCCGCCGGGGCTGCCCACCGAGCTGGCCGCCGTCTCGCCGAAGTTCGTCACGATCAGACCGGGCTCGATGATGATCACCTCGACGCCGAAGCCGCGAACCTCGAACCGCAGCGCGTCGGACACCGCCTCGACGGCGTATTTCGTCGCGTGGTAGATCCCGCCCCCGGGGAAGGTGAGCCGTCCACCCATGCTGCTCAGGTTCACGATGCGCCCCCAGCGCTGGGCGCGCATCCCCGGCAGGACCAACTGGCACATCCGGATCAGCCCGAACACGTTGGTCTCGAACTGTCGGCGGACTTGATCGACCCCGACGGACTCGACTGCGCCCGACTGGCTGTAGCCGGCGTTGTTGATGAGGACGCCGACCGCGCCCTCGGCGCTGAGCACCTCGTCCACCGCCGCCGTCATGGATGCCTCGTCGGTCACGTCGAGGGCCAGGGTCTTGCAGCCAACGCGCTCGAGCTCGGCGAGCGTCTCGGGGCGACGCGCCGTTGCGTACACGGTCCATCCCCCGCGCGCCAGCGCCTCGGCTGTGGCGTGCCCGATCCCGGAAGAACAGCCGGTGATCAGCACGGCCTTCGAAATCACCATCAGCCGCGAACCAGCTTCTTGTACGTGATGCGGTGGGGGCGGTCGGCGTCAGCCCCGAGTTGCTCGCGCCGGAAGCTCTCGTAGGCCTCGAAGTTGCCCTCGAACCAGCGGACCGAGGAGTCGCCTTCGAACGCCATCACGTGGGTGGCGATGCGATCGAGGAACCAGCGATCGTGCGAGACGACGACCGCGCAGCCGGCGAAAGCGAGCAGCGCCTCCTCGAGCGCGCGCAGCGTGTCGACGTCGAGGTCGTTGGTCGGCTCGTCGAGCAGGAGCAGGTTACCGCCGGTCTTGAGCAGCTTGGCCAGGTGCAGCCGGTTGCGCTCGCCGCCGGACAGCTTGGCCACCTTCTTCTGCTGGTCAGATCCCTTGAAGTTGAACGAGGCCACGTAGGCGCGGCTGTTCACGGTCCTCTCGCCAAGCTTGATCTTCTCATCGCCGCTCGAGACCTCCTGCCAGACCGTCTTCTCTGGGTCGAGGGCGTCGCGCGACTGATCCACGTACGCCAGCTCGACCGTGTCGCCGATCCGCAGCGCACCGGCGTCCGGCTGCTCGTGGCCGGTGATCATCCGCAGCAGCGTGGTCTTGCCGGCGCCATTGGGGCCGATCACACCGACGATGCCGCCACGCGGGAGGTTGAAGCTCAACTCGTCGATCAGCACGCGATCGCCATAGGCCTTGCGCAGCCCGTTCCCCTCGACTACGGTCTCGCCCAGCCGGGGGCCGGCCGGGATGTGGATCTGGACCTGGTCGAGCTTGACGTTGCGGTCCTGGGCGAGCAGCGCCTCGTAGGCGTTGAGGCGGGCCTTCGGCTTGTTGCGCCGGGCGCTCGCGTTCAGGCGGACCCACTCGAGCTCCTGCTCGATCGTGCGCTTCCGTGCGCTCTCTTGCTTGGCTTCGGTTTGGAGGCGAGCGCGCTTCTGCTCGAGCCAGCCCGTGTAGTTGCCCTGGTAGGGAATCCCGCGGCCGCGGTCGAGCTCGAGGATCCACCCCGCCACGTTGTCCAGGAAGTAGCGGTCGTGGGTGATGGCGACCACGGTTCCGCGGTAATCGGCCAGGTGGCGCTCGAGCCAGGCGACCGACTCGGCGTCCAGGTGGTTGGTCGGCTCGTCGAGGAGCAGCAGGTCGGGCTGGCGCAGGAGCAGCCGGGCCAGGGCGACACGGCGCTTTTCGCCGCCGGAGAGAGTCGCGACGTCGGCGTCGCCCGGTGGTGTGCGGAGCGCGTCCATGGCGATCTCGAGCGTGGTGTCGAGGTTCCAGCCGTCGACGGCGTCGATTTGCTCCTGGACGCGGGCGAACTCGTCCGCGGTCTCGTCTGAATAGTTCATCGAGAGCTCGTTAAAGCGCTCGAGCAGGGCTTTGACTTCTGAGACGCCCTCCTCGATGTTCTGGCGGACGTTCTTGTCCGGGTCAAGCTGCGGCTCCTGCTCGAGCATGCCCGCGGTGGCGCCGGGGGCAAGCTGGGCGTGGCCGTTGAACTCGGTGTCGAGCCCGGCCATGATCCGCAACAGGGTCGATTTGCCGGCCCCGTTGTAGCCGATCACGCCAATCTTGGCGCCCGGGAGGAACGACAGCGAGATATCGCTCAGCACCTCGCGGTCGGGCGGGTAGCGGCGCGAGAGCTTGTATGTCGTGAAGATGTACTGGGTGGACATGCGTCTGCAGAGGATAGGAGCCCGCCGATACGCGCCCTCGCCGCAGTGTTCGCGCTCGTCGCGGTCGCCTGCATAACGGTGGCGATCGTGGGCATGGTCACGGGCCGGCCGGGCGACCGCGCCGGAACCGTGATCCGGATCGTCGCCGTGCTGTGCTTCGTGGCAACGGTCGTCCTGAACATCGCCGCGCACTGAGCCTACGGTTGTCCCGACCATCGCCGCGCACTGAGCCTACGGTTGTCCTGAACATCGCTGCGTACTGGGCCCGGCGTATGCTTGCGCCCTCAACGTAAACCGAGGAGACGAGCATGGCGAAGGTCGTTTACACGGCAGAGGCAACGGTCACCGGCGGGCGAGAGCACGGTCACGGCAAGACCAGCGATGGCGCCCTCGACGTACAGCTAAGGCCACCCACCGAGGGCGGTGGCACCAACCCGGAGCAGCTGTTTGCCGTCGGTTACGCCGCGTGCTTCGAAGGCGCCCTGGGCGTCGCGGCGCGGCGGGAGCGGACGGAGGTCGGCGACGCCTCCATCGACAGCAAGGTGAGCCTGGTCTCGACCGAGGATCGCGGCTACACCGTCGCGGTCGAGCTCGATGTCACGCTCCCTCAGGTCCAAGACCCCGAGCAGGCCAAACAGATCGTGGCGGCGGCCCACGAAGTCTGCCCGTATTCGAACGCCACGCGGGGTAACGTCGAGGTCAAGCTGACGGCCAACGGGCAGCCGGTCGGCTGAGTGGTCTCTTTCGTATTGCGGAAGGGGCCACTAACTTAGTTCTCCGGCTGCCAGCCGCTCAGCACCCACCCGTCGGGCGGCTGCTCGGCGACGGTGGCAAGCGCCACGTGCCATGCCGGCCGGAGCTCCTGATACGCGCTGGTGTTGGTGGCGGTGGTGGATTCGAGTGTGACCACGATGAATTCGCGTGGCCGGCTGGGCAGCGGGGCGATCGCCTCCACGGTGCCGTGGTTGGCGATCCCGCCGCGCTGGAGCTCGTAGTCGCTCGCGGTCTCCGCGGCGGCGAGGATCATCGCGGCGCGGGCCTGGCCGACGGTGGCCGCGGCGAGCGCGCGCATGTCGGTAGCAACCGTGCGCGCGTCCCAGTTGATGTATGCGGTGGCGAAGGCGCGGATGGCTTCGGTGGGAGCTGCGGCGGCGCCGGCGGCGATCTGGGGCGGAGACGGTGGCGAGGGGTACTCGTGGGTGGCCTGAGCCTGGGCGAGAGGCGACGATCGCGTGGCCTTACGCTGGTCATCGTGGGTCGCGCCGCAGCCGGTGGCGGCGAACGTGCAAGCGAATATCGCGAGGAGCGCGGGACGCATGCTCACAGTCCCGCCGGGTGCCGCGCGACGAAGCCGGCCGAGTTCCGGATCAGCGGGTGCCAGCCGATTCCCGTGCTCCCGTCGCCGGCGCCCGCCGCATTGTGGGTGTCCCAGCGCAGCCCAGCCACGTACATGAAGACGTGGTCGGGGTTGGCATACAGCGTGACCCATCGCCCCGGGCCCGGCTGGCCAAAGGACTCGAGCGTGCCCGACGGCGCGTCGTAGCCCACCGGGAGCAGGCCGGCACCGTACAGAAGGTGCTCGACGCTGCTCGAGCAGTCATAGGCCGGCGCCACCTCGGACAGCGGCACCCCGTGACCGCCGCCAAGCAGGTAGGGGCGGCCGGCAATCTGGTTGCCGGCAGCGATGATGTCCTTGACCGCTGCGGGCGCGCCGGCGGGCGCAGCCGCGAGGCCGCCGGACAGCAGCTGGGCGCGGTCCGCAGTGGTTACCGGCACCCCCTCGACCGCCGCCGGCGCGCACGCGCCGGGATCCTGGGCGGCGGCGGGAGCGGCGGTTTGGGTGGCTGCGCTCTGCGCAGCCTGGCCGAGCACGTTGCCGGCGCCAGCGTCGGGCGGGCGCTCGATGCGCACCGGCCCGGACCACAGCCCGTCCTCGTAGGGGATGCCGAGCCGACTGGCCAGCTGCCACCAGAGGTCGAGCACCCTCGGCAGACCGTCGATCGGGCCACCTCCGAGGCCGATGTCCCGCTTGTAGGCGATCGCCGATCGGGTCTCCCACGTGATGCGCAGGGGCGTCAGGTACGGCAGCCCGCCCATCGCGGTCGCGGTCTGGAAGCTGGTGCCGCCGAGCTCGGCGTAGCTGTCGGGGAGCTCGAGCAGGTTCGCGCCCGAGGAGCCGAACACGCCGCTGCCCGGATCGCCGGGTCCGCCGTACTCGGTGGCGCCGACTAGCTGCCCGGTGCCGGCGGGGCCGAGGACGATCCCGCCGGCCGGACCGCCGTCGCCGGCGGCGGACGCGCCGACCGGGGGCCCGCACTCATCCCCCTGACCGAACACGCTCGTGATCAGCGCGAGCATCGCTGCACCGAGGCCAGCCGCGAGGATGATCCCGACGCCGGTCACGCTCACGAACCTCTTCACGACTGGCTAGATTAGACATGTTGAGGGTAAAACAGTGCGATTTAGGCCGATTTGTTGCAGTCCTTGGGCGGGCGCGTCGGGAACCGCCGGCGTTCAGGCGGCGCCCTCGCGCTTGGCGGCGCCGCTAACGTAGATGGGTCATGCCGCGCATCCTCGACGTCGAACAGGCCCTCCTCCTCCTTGAGCTTGAGCCGCCGTTCGACCAGCGTGCGGTGCAGCTTGCGCGGCGGCGGATGGCCAAGCGCTGGCATCCCGACATCGCCCCGGCGGGCCGCCAGCATGAGCATCAGCGCCACCTCCAGGCGATCAACGAGGCGGCCGATCAGCTCGAGGATCTGGCCGAGCAATCCCGGGGCGGACGGGTCACCCGCAACGCAGTGAAGGTGTCGGCCGCGGCGGCCCGGAAGGCCCGGGCGGATGCCGGGCGGCGCGCCTACGAGGCTGAGCAGCGGGAGCGGGCCGCCGCCGAGGAGCGGCGCAGGCACGACCCGTTCGGGTCACGCGTGCCTGACCACTCGGTCGTCCACCGCTACGCGCGATGCCTGTCATATCCGGAGTGGGGCGTGGGGAGCGTCACCGGCATCTACTTCTCGGGCGATGAGGACGACGTCCAGCAGTGGGCGCGCGTGCAGTTCTCGATCGGCGTGCGCACCGTGCCCGCAGGCTCGCTCCAGTTCGTCGACTTCTCCAAGCCCGACCCCGCCGCCGATCGCGTTCAACGGTTCATGACTGCCGCGCAGCACGCCCTCGCCGAGGGGGACGCCGAACTGGCCGCCCAACGTCTGGTCTACGCACGAGACGCCGAGCCGTCCAACCCGGTCGTGCTCAGGCTGCTCACGAGCGCCTTCTGGCAGGCCGGCAACCTGCCCGCTGCGGCCCGCACCGTGCGCGATTGGGCCCGGGTCGAGACCGACCGCCCTACTCCGGAGCGCTTCGCGGCCCGCATCTACGAGGACATGGGCGCAATCGACCTCGCCGCCGAGGCCGCAGCGCGTGCCGCGGCGCGCGCTCCGCAGGACGCCTCGGCATGGGAGCGGCTGGGCCGCCTGAGGCTGCGGATGATGGACCGCGCCGGCGCGATCCTGGCTTTGGAGCAGGCCCGGCTCGTGGGGCCGACGGTGGACGGGCTGCTCTCCCTGGCGCTGGCTCATCACCTGGCCGGGGACGTCGGGGCCGAGGTCTCGGCCGCCGAGGCGGCGACGCGCCTGGACCCCGAGTCGCAGAGCGCCTGGTCCACCTATGCCCACGCGCTGGCGCGCACGGATCGGCTGAACGAGTGCGTCGAGGCGTGTGAGCGGGCCCTCGCCCTGGGGCGCAGTGAGGAGGTCTCCGACCTGCTGGCGCGGGTGCAGGCGTCGCGGCCTCGGTCCCTGTCGGAACGGACCGCGGCTTAGGGGTAGCTGGGGGCAGGCGCCGGAGCTAGATGATGATGGCGGGTGGCCGCGCCCGAGCGCGCGTTGTCGCCCGATGGATGGTGCGGGCGCCGGGGTGGCGGTGTCCGGTCCTCCGGTTTGGCCACGGAATCGATCTACGCGATCGACCCCTCGCGCCCGCAAACTGGACAGGACTCGCCGGCAGCCAGCACACGACCTCCGC
>JAFAZZ010000495.1 GCA_019239375.1 Solirubrobacterales bacterium
TTCCTCGGCTGCTGCGACTAGCCCGGCGCGGGGGTCATGCCCGACACGGTGACCAGCCGGGTTCAGATGCGGGGCTCCATGCGTACAGGATGCCTGGAGCGCCCTCCTCGTTGCGGCGCCCGTCCGTGCGTTCAACTTCGTTGAACCCGTGGCGCAGGTAAAAGCGTTGTGCCCCCTCGTTCGACACGAACGTCCAGAGCCGCAGCCCGTTGGGTCGTTCGCGTTTGGCCACGGCGATCAGCTCCGAGCCTATCCCAGCGCCCGTTAGATCCGGATCCACGTACAGCTGGTCGATCCAATCAGCTTTGAGCACGAGCATCCCGACGAGGGTGCCCGACACCTGCTCAGCCAGCCAGCACTCGAGCCTCGGGATGACGACTTGCCCCAGCCATGCTCTGACGCCGTCTTCGCCGTGCACGAGCGGCGGGATCGTTCCTTTAGCGGAGCCGGCACGACGCGCGCGCAAGTATAGCTCTGCAGCCGCCCCGCCATCGGCCGGCGTCGAGCGCCGGATGATCATTTGCACGCGATGAGCTTCTCAGAATGGCCTGTTGGCTGGGCCACACGAGGGTCATGAGGCGCCCTCTTGCTGGCCGATCAGTCCACTGAGCGTGCCGTCAGTCGCGCGAGCCGGCGCGGCACGCCAGACCTGGGGTGACTGAGCCGGCGCCGAGAGCGCGCGTCTGGATTCGACGATCCGCCGTGTCAGCTCGAGGATCGAGCCACATACCGGTCTGGCTCACGCTCCTCCCCAATTGAAAACGTGGAAGTTCTGGAAGGAAACCTTCAGGTCGCTGGTGGTGGCGGGCCCGTTCCACGCGAACAGTCCCACCTTGACGTTGTTGAGGCTTGCACCGACGTTGTAGATCGGGGTGAAGTGAACACCGTCGGTGGAGTAGTAGGCGGTGTACCGCGGCCCGACCTTGTCCATCGCGAGCCACACCGTGTCCGTGGTCAGCAAACTTGCGGTTGGGATCGTAGTTAGGGTTTGGATGGTCTGCTGACCGGCGATGTTCTGGTTGTCGGAGGTCGTCTCCGCCAGCTCGGCCGTCCCGCCCGAGTACTCCCAGTCGAGCTTCAGCCAGTTCGCGTCGTCCTGGTAGGCGATGATGCCTCCCTGCTGGTTGGCCACGTGCGGTGCGGTGTTGAACGTCAGCTTGGTCACCATCGCCCAGTTGCCCAGCGCGGGCTGGACGAGAATGTTGCGCGCGAGCGGGTTGGTTCCGCTCAGGTCTCCCTGCTCGGGGGTGATGGTCAGGGCGCCGCCCGAGAGCTGCTCGTTGGCCGGGTCCTGCCTGATCCAGGTCCATTGCGGGCCGACGCTTGAGCCGGTGAAGGCGTCGCTGCGCGCACGGTGGGCAAAGTGGACCGTGTAGGTCTGCGTGATCCCGTCAGGGCCGGTGACGGTGACTGTCGCGTCGCCGGGAACACCTCCTGCCTGGGTCACGGCGACGGTCGCGAGCCTATCGGGTGAGCTCGCCCTCACCGTGGGGACCTGAGCAGCGTTGGGGACAATCACGTCATAGCTGTACGTGTCGGGATGGAAGCCACGGACCGGGCGCCCGTCCACCGTCAGGCGGTTGAGCTCGGACAGAACCCTGATCACGAACTGAGTCGAGCGCGTGACGCCGCGGTAGGTCACGGTCGCGGTGACGGTCGCCACACCGTTGCGCAGCGTGCGGATCGTGTCGCCGGGGCCGATTGCCACAACCCCGGGATGGTCGCTCGTGAAGCTGAACCGCATCCCTGCGGGGAACGGCCGGCCGCTGCCGGGTTCGATCGATCCATAAAGCGATTCGTCGTTCATCGACACGGTCAGGTGCGGAAGGACGATCGCCTGCTCCGGATACATCACGCGCGACTGAATGCCGCGTGCGGCATCGCCGCCCATCGTCGGCTTAGCCGTTAGCACCGCCGGCACCGGCCTGAGGCTGCCGCTCACGGTGACGAACCTCTGTTGGAGGATGTCGCTGTCGGCGGCAGAGCTTGAGATCTGCATCCCATAGCGGCCGTCGTCGACCTCGTAGCGGTTGGTGGTCTGATTGAAGAACGCGAGCTTCGGCACGGGCACGGTAAGCGTGACCGTCCTCGTCTGGCCGGGACCGAGCGCGACCTGCCGGAAGCCCTCGAGGCGCTTGATCGGCCGCTCCAGGGACGCCGGGGCATCGGGGGTGGTGACGTACAGCTGCACGAGATCCCGCCCGGCGACCGACCCGGTGTCGGTCACGTCGACGCTGACGTGCACGGTGTCGTTGGCGTCAAGACTGGTGCGGGCGACTCTCAGGTTCGCGGTCTTGAACGTCGTGTAGCTGAGCCCGTAACCGAACGGGAACGACTGGGGCCCGCGGTAGTACATGTAGGTGCGCCCGAGGCTCGTGGCACTCGGGCGGATCGAGTAGTCCTCGAGAGCCGGCAGATCGCTCGCGTTCTCATACCAGGTGAACGGCAGGTGGCCGCTTGGGTCGTAGTTGCCGAGCACCACGTCTGCGAGCGCGTCGCCCTTGCGCTGGCCGTAGTACGAGGTCCACAGTAGCGACGGTACGTTGCCCGCGAAGCTGTTGACGTCGACCTGCCCAATCGCCTCGATAACCGCGGCGGTGTTTGGGTTCTTCGCCGCGACATCGTTGATCAGCTGCGCCTGCGCGCCCGGCAGCGCCATGTCCGTGCGGTCGACGAACTCGTTCGCAGTGCTGTCGTCGGTCCCGGCGTACACGATGACGTCGTCGTAGTTGGCCGCGGCGTTAACCGCCGACTGGTCGATCGTCGTCAGCTCCGCGGCGTTCGTCGGGCTACCCGTGAAGCCGTTGTAGAAGTCAACCGTCGCGTTTGGGTTGATGGCCTGGATCGCCTGCTTGAGCCCCTGGTAGGGAGTCACCTCCTTGGCCATCCCCGGTGCCCCCTGGTCGCTCGAGTACCCGCCCAGGTACATCGCGCCCGCCGCGGCGCCGGTGGAGCCGACGGCCATCCTGGGCGAGGGGTTCGCCAGGTAACCGATCACGGCGACCTTGAACGGGCCACTGCTCGGCACGTGGAGCGGCAGCAGCTTGCCGGCGGCGCCGCCCCGCAGGGTGGCGTTGGCGTTCTTGAGCAGCACGAAGCCACGGTCGGCGACCTCGCGGGCGAGCTGCAGGCGCGCCGGCGTCTCGGTGACGGCGTTATTGGCGTCGGAGTTGGTCCAGCTGCCGGGCGGGAGCTGCGCGCGCGCCGCCTTTACCCATGGCTCGTTGTTGACGTCGTCGAACTCCCCCAGTCGCATGCGTGCGGTGAACAGCCGCACGAGCGACGTGTCCATGTCACCCGAGTTGAAGATGTCGGTCTGCGTCGGGATGGCCTCGCGCGCCGCAGCGGGGAGCGTGTTGCCGTAGCTGAAGTTGTCCGCGTAGCCGGCATTGCAGTTCAGATCCTCGCCGGCGGCGTCGGCGAACGCACGCGCCTCGTTCACGTTCAGCGGGCGACTGTAACCCGGCGGCTGCCAGTTGTGGCCGTGATAAATCTCATACACCGCGTCGCAGTCCGAGGTGAAGTAACCGTCGAACCCGAACGTCTGGCGCGCCAGCGTGTCGATCAGGTGGACGTTGGCCGGCGCCGGTACGTTGTTGACCGAGTTGTAGGCGGACATGATCGAGCCCGGGTGGGCCTGCTGGATGATCTGCTTGAACTGCGCCGTGTAGTACTCGCGCAGCGTCCGTTCGTCCATGTTCGAGGTGCCGGTGAGGCGGGAGGTGGGACCACCGATCCGGTCGCCCTCCGTGTTGTTGGCCGCGTAGTGCTTGATGGTGGCGATCGCCTTCAGGTAGCCCCCGCCCTGCGGCAGCAGGTTGCCTTGCTCGTCCTTGCCCTCTAGACCATCGACGAACTGCGACCCCATCGCCCCGGTGAGCAGCGGATCCTCAGAGAACGCCTCATCGTTGCGACCCCAGCGCGGATCGCGACCGAGGTTGACGGTCGGCGAGTAGAAGTCAAGGTCGAGCGAGTTGTTCGGGACCACCTCGCGCGCCTCGTCGGAGATCGCCGACGCCTCGCGGTACATCAGGTCCGGGTCCCACGACGACCCGAGCGTGAGACTGATCGGGTAGGAGGTCGTGTTTTCCAGCACCGTGGAGTTCCCGGACGGGTTCAGCTGCAGCCGCGACACTCCGTGCAGCGCCTCGTTCCACCACCCGTAGGCCTGCACGCCGAGCCGCGGGATCGCCGGTGCCTGGCTCGAGTTCATCTGCGACGCCTTCTCGGTTAGGGTCATCCGTGAAACCAGGTCCGCCGCCCGCTCGGCCGGCGAGTAGGAACGGTTCAGGTAAATCGGAGTGGGATCGGCGCTACGGTGCCGCGCGGCCGAAGAAACCGCGATCGGGACCGTGATCGCGATAGCCAGGATCGTCGTAAGCAAAAGCAGACGCAGACGCACGGGGCGCTCCCCTTCGAGATCGACGTGATTGCCCGAGGGAGGTGCAGAGGCTGCCCTGCGATCGCCGCGCGCTTACCGCTACGCGCCGGCGCTGCCGCCTGACCCGTTGCGAACCCGCGTGGTCGGCGTCGATCATCTGCCTCAACTCCCTGGACGGTGGCGCGGGGCACTCTACGTCGAGGGTTGTCATAAGTCAACCCTCAAAGACCCCAAGCCTGCGGCTAGATATGTCAATCGCTCGGCAAAAATCGTGCGAGGGCATCGCCCAGGACCGATAAGTTCCGCAGCCATGAACGCAGAATGACCGACGAACCCGTCCTCGGGAGCCGGCAGATGAACCGGCTGCGCATCATCGAGGCGCTGTACCGGCGCCCGTTGTTGAGCAGGGCCGACCTGGCTCAGCATGCGCGGCTCTCGCGAGCGACCGTTTCGACGCTTGTCGAGGAGCTCGTGCGGGTCGGCCTGGTTGAGGAGCACCCAGGCGCGGCGGCGTCCGGAGCGAGCGCGGAGGGGGGCGTGGGGCGCCCGCCGGTGCTGCTGTCGCTCGTCTCCCGATCCGCATTCGCGGTTGGTCTCGACTTCGGCCACCAGCACATCCGCGTCGCGCTGTGCGACCTGGCCGGCGAGCCCATCGTGGATGAATATTCGCCGGCGGACGTCGACCACGCGCCAGTCGAGAGCCTCGACCTCGCACGTGAGCTCGTGCGCGAGGCGCTGCGCAGCTGCGGGGTTGCTGCCTACCAGTTGCTCGGTGTCGGTATGGGCCTCGCCGTCCCGATCAACAAAGCGACCGGCGATCTCGAGGCAGACGGCATCCTCCCGGGCTGGCACGGGATCCGCCCGGCGGCGGAGATGGAAGCCCGCCTTGGGATCCCCGTGGCACTCGATAACGACGCCAACGTCGGCGCGCTCGGCGAGAAGGCGTTCGGCGCGGCCCGTGGGGTCGACGACCTGGTGTACATCCGCCTGTCGGCCGGCATCGGCGCGGGCCTGATCCTGCACGGCCGCCCCTACCCCGGCGTCGCCGGCGTGGCCGGAGAGATCGGCCACGTACTATCGGACCCGAGCGGCCCGATCTGCCGCTGCGGCAACCGGGGCTGCCTGGAAGCGGTCGCCAGCCCGGTGGCCGTCGCCGGGCTCCTCGAGCGCAGCCTCGGCCAGCCCCTGACCGTGCAGCGCCTGCTGGAACTGGTCGCGGACGGCCACCGCGGCGCCCGGCGCGCCGTCGCAGAAGCCGGCGACGCCGTGGGACGGGCCGTCTCGATGCTCGTCAACGTTCTGAACCCCGAGCTCGTCGTCGTCGGCGGCGACCTCGCCCAGGCGGGCGACATCCTGCTCGAGCCAATCCGCGCCGCGATCGAGCGGCACAGCGTCGCGCCCGCCGCCGGCGCGGTGCGCGTCACCGAGGGCAGGCTCGGCGCCCGCGCCGAGGTGCTCGGCGCCGCCGCTCTGGTGCTCGCCGCCTCGCCGCGGGCGCTGGCGGCGCGATTTGACGCGTAGAAGAGCGAGTGGCCTTCGCTCCGGTGTGGCCTGCCTGAGCCACTGGGCTAGCGCTGCGCGGTTCGCGCGCCGGTCTCTCTGAGGTAGACGAGGACCGCGAGTACCCGCCGGTTGTGCAGGCTGTCCGCGGGCAGGCTGAGCTTGCTGAGGATGTGACGGACGTGGGTCTCGACCGTTTTGGGCGTCAACCACAGGCGCTCGGCGATACCCCGGTCGGTGAGCCCTTCGGCGAGCAGGGCGAGGATCTCCCGCTCACGCGCGGTCAGTTCGGCGAGCCGGCTCCTCGTTGCCGGGCGATCGAGGAGCAGGTTCACGAGTTCGGGATCGACGACGGTTTCGCCACGGCCGACGCGCTCGATCGCTGCGGCGAGGATGCGCATTTCCGTGATGCGGTCTTTGAGCAGGTATCCGGTGCGCGCGGGATCGTCCTTGAGCAGCGTCAGTGCGTAGTCGGCGTCGACGTGCTGGGAGAGAATGAGCACGCCGATATTGGGAAACCGGGTGCGGATGGTGGCTGCACCGGTGATGCCCTCGTTGGTGAAGGTCGGCGGCATGCGGATGTCGATCAGGGCGACGTCGGGTTCCATGACGGGCACCGCCGCGAGCAACGCCGACAGATCGGCCACCGCGCCGGCTACCTCGAAGCCTCGGGCGCGCAGCGCATGTGCGAGGCCGTCGCGGATCAGTGCGGAGTCGTCGGCGATCAGGACACGCACGGGATCTCGGCGCGGATGGTGGTGCCAGCGCCCGGCGGGCTCGTCACGGTCAGGCATCCGTTGAGCGCGCCCACCCGGTCCGCCAGGCCCTGCAACCCAGTGCCGGATCGGTCATTCGCTCCGCCGCGCCCGTCATCGTGCACTTGAACTACGAGCCGTCCGTTGATGCGTTGCGCTGAGACGCTGGCGGAGCGGGCGTGCGCGTGTTTGGCGACGTTCGCCAGCGCTTCTGAGATCACGAAATACGCCGCGCTTTCGACCGAGTCGGGGTAGCGCGCATCCGCGACATCGACAGTCACCGGCACGGGGGCACGGTCGGCTAGGCTGCCCACCGCCGCCGGGAGGCCCTGGGCGGCGAGGATCGCGGGATGCAGGCCCCGCGCCAGCTCGCGCAGCTCGCGCAGCGCCGCTTGCAGCTCGGCCTGCGCCTCGCCGAGCAGCGGGCCGTTACGGCCGTCATCAGCCACGAGCTGCAGAGCGAGGCCGGCCGCGAGCAGACTCTGCTGTGCACCGTCGTGCAGGTCGCGCTCCAGGCGCTTTCGCTCCGCGTCGCCAGCGGCGACGATCCGTGCCCGCGAAGCGCGGAGCTCCGCGAGCTGTGCCCGCAGCTTGGCCTGAAGCTGCGCGTTCTGGAAGGCGAGCGACGCGGCCGACCCCGCCGCCTCCAGCAGCGCCCGCTGCTCCACCAAGCTGGCGTCATGGACGATCGCCGCCACCGGCTCCTCCTCGCTGCCCACCAGGGTCACCGCGCGGCCCGGCATGTCCTGCTCGACTAGAACCGTTGCCCCGTTGCGGTCGACGAAGCGCCGCTCGTGCGGTAGCCACAGCGCGAGCTTGAGCGTGGGATCGCCGATCGCCCGTGCGAGCGCCGGCTCGATCTCATCGGGGCGCGTCGCCCGCAGCTCGATCACCAGATCGCCGACCGGGCCGCGGTGTCGCCGGATCGTCGCCAGGCCGGCGAAGATCGCCGCCGGCACCACGGCCAGGTTGGCCAGGTCGATCCAGTTCAGGACCCCGAAGGCCTGCTGCCAATCCGCCAGCTCGGCGCCGTGCAGGACGATGAACTCGGCGCCGGCGAAACCGGCTGCGAGGACGAGCGGAAGCAGCGTCCGCCTGGCAGCTCGCGAGCTGCCGCGCACGCGCCGTGCGATCAGGCCGAGGAAGGCCAGGCCCAGGACGATGACCAGCCCCGAGACGACCTTACCGACCACATTCAGGTTCAATGCACGCCCGGTGAACAGCAACGACGGGACGTGGATCGAGCAGCCAGCGCAACGGAAGTTGGCGAAGAGCAGCGGCGGCAGCTCGGCGATGAGCATGAAGCCATACGCCAACGCGACGAACCGATGTTCGAGACGATCGCGCACGCGGCCGCTCGGATAGGAGAGCACCATGTGGGCGTAGAGCGGGGGCTGGAGCGCTGAGCCGAGCAAGCCGATTGTCACCGCCAGCCGCACGTACGGCCAATCGGGGCCGATGTCAATGGCTACTCCCGCGAGCAGCCAGGCGAGCATCAACGCTGCCGTCCGTTGGCGCTCGGGCCAGCGGCCGATCAACACTGCTGAGCCGAGCGCCACGTAAGTGGCGGCCGCGGCCACCCAGGTCCCCGCGTCCGCCATGCCGAGCGTCCCCTGCCGGGATGCGTCCACCGCGGTCAGCGCGGCGAGTGTCGCGGCCATCGCGAGCAGGCCTATCCGCCGCGTCATGCGGCCCCGAAGAGCCGGGACAGCGCCGGCCCGCTCAACTCGTGCGTCGGTATGAACCTGCATCCCCCGGCATGTCAAGCGCCCGCCCGAAGTCTGACCGGCTTCGGCTTGAAGTCAAGACCACGGGCGGATCGTCGCGCGGCCGCCCGAGGGGAATCCCTGAACTTCTCCGCAAGTTAGGGATGCCCCTGAGGAGATCGACGCCCGCAGCGCCTACAGTCGCCGCATGTCGGCTTCATTCACTCCTGGAACCGCGGCGATCTCGCTGCCGTCGATGACTTCTTCGGCGATGAGTTCACCAATTCGGCCATCGAGGCGATGATGCCGGGGGGCGGGTCGTCGCCGGCGATGAGCGCGCGGCGCCTGACGAGCGCCACCGGGCGGGTCAGATCACGCCTTCGACACGGTTAGGAGTCATGATGAAGACCGACATCTGGACCCACCTCCTCTCCCCGTCGTACGCGGGACATCTGGAGGGTTCCGGAGAGCCGGGACCGGGAGCGTTCCTGCTATCCCAGCGCACCCTGCACGACATCGACGCGCGGCGTGCCGCGATCGCCGCGTATCCGGACTACCGCCAGATTCTCGCCCCGATCCCCGGGCCACACATCTTGGTCGATCCGAGCCTCCGGGCCGCCGGGCTGGTTGACCTCGTTCGCCGCAACAACGAGGAGCTGGCGCAGCTCGTCGAGCGGTATCCGGAGCAGTTCGCCGGCTGGGTTGCCGCGACCCCGCTCGCGGATCCCGACGCGGCGACCGAGGAGGCCGCCCGCAGCGTCCGCGAGCTCGGCGCGCTCGGGGTCCAGCTCGAGGAAGACGCGGTCAACTTCCCGCTTCACGAGGCTCGCTACGAGCCGCTCTTCGCGGCCATGGAAGAACTCGGCGCGGGCATCTGGCTTCACCCCTACCGCACCCCGGCGACGCCGGGCTCGCCACCCGAGACCGCGCCCTTCCTACTGTGGCAGGTGTTCGGGTGGACGTTCGACACCACGATCACGATCTCCCGGCTGATCTTCGCCGGCCTGTACGACCGCTACCCCGATTTGAAGCTGATCGCGCACCACGGTGGGGCCCTGATCCCGCATCTCTCCGGGCGGATCGAACTCATACCCCACGGCGCCAAGCTCGATCCGAGCGGCACTCTCGAAGCGCACCTAGAGCGCCTACAAAGGCCGCTCCTCGACTACTTCAAAATGCTCTACGTCGACACCGCTATGTTCGGTGCAGCCCACGCCGTCAGGTGCGTCGTCGACTTCTTCGGACCCAACCGCGTCATGTTCGGAAGCGACGCGCCGTTCGACACCAGAGGCGGGTCCTACTTCATCCCCAGCACCATCTCCGACGTCGAACAAGCGGTCGCGGATAGGGCCGCTCGGGCGATGATCTTCCACGATAACGCCAGGCGGATCCTGCGGATCGCATCCGACGATCATGAGCCCGCGACTCAAACGCGATAACGACACGACCTCTGTGCCACGCCGCCGCCCGAGGACCACAGTCGCACAGAACCCCTGGGGCGTCACACCCCAACCGCCATGAACCCTGAAACCGGTAGTTCCCGTCTCCCGGCCGGGTGACCGGCATCTGGACATGAGGGGCTTGTTCTCTTCGATAGGCGTCGCCGGCCACGTTTACCCGATGGTGCCTCTTGTGCGCGCGCTGCTGGCGGCCGGGCATGAGGTGCGATGGGCCACCTCGGCCGACCCAGCGCACCGATCAGCTGTGGCTTTGTAGATACTACATCATGTATAGATAAAGCGCACAGCTCGTTTAGGTAGCTGACGGCAGGGGCATAAGCGGGCTAGACCAGCAAATCCCAGGAGGACCCATGCCCGCCGATGACCTACAACAGCAGTTGGTGAAATACCTCGAGGACGTCCATTCCACCGAGCAGAACGCGATCACCCAGCTTCGGGACGGCGCCGATAGCGCGGATGACCAGGAGTTGGCTTCCGCGTTTCGTCAGCACCTCGCGGAGACCGAGGAGCACGAGCGCCTGATCAGCGAGCGGCTCGAGGCATACGGCGCCTCGCCTTCGTCACTGAAGGACAACGCCCAAAAAGGCGCCGCGAAGCTGACCGGAATGGTCGCCAAGGCTGCTCCGGACAGTTCGGGCAAGCTCGCGATCCAGGCCTATTCCTTCGAGCATCTCGAAATCGCCAGCTACCGGATGCTGCGAGAGGTGGCACAGCGCGCCGGCGACGAGCAGACCGTCGCGGTCGCGGAGCGGATCCTTACCCAGGAGCAGGCGGCGGCCAAAAGGATCAGCGGCCTGCTCGAGCAGGTGGCCGAGCATGACCTCGAGCGCCAGGGAGTGGCAGCCTGATGGTCGCCGGCACCTCGATCGTCTGGCTTCCTGTCAGCGACATCGACCGCTCGATCGCTTTCTACCGCGACCGGCTGCGACTCAACCAACTCCAGCACGAAGGCGATTGGGCGCAACTCGACGCCAACGGGCTGCACATCGGACTCAACGCCAGGGAGAACCCCACTGGCAACGGCGGCGCCGTGATCGCCTTTCAGCCCGAGAACGGGCTTGACTCGGCCGTCCAAGAGCTGCGGGATAGCGGCGTCGACATCCCCGGAGACATCAGCGATCACCCCTGGGGGCGCGTCGCAACCTTCAAGGACCCTGACGGCAACGATCTACAGCTCTACGAGCCTCCCCGCTAAAGCCGACTCCGAGTGGGACGCGCATAATGCCGCGTCCCACTCGCCCACCGGCTGTAGGGTCGTGATCAGGGCGGAGTGCGCGACGCTCAGGCACGCTCCGTGATGAGGCCGCGGCTCGCGGTCGTCGCGGCTTGGGCGCTGGCGCTGCTGTTGTTGGTCGCGCCGGGAGCGCGGGCCGCGGGACGTGCAGCGCGAGGGGTCGATGAGCACGACGGCGGGGTTTACCCGCGCCAGAGCACGCAGAACTCCGGCGGAGCCGCGCACGAAATCACCCCAGGTGATTCAACGCCTGGCCCTTGACGGATCACCCTGATGCGCGGGACGGTTCAGACCGGGCAGACGCCGCCGGGGGCGTTGGCCTCAGACGATGAGGATCGATGCGGGAGGGAGAGGTCTCGAATGAATCGCCGTGGCTGCAGACACGTTGCCGAGTGGAGGGCGCGCCTGGCGGGCGCTCTCATGGCTCGGCGACAGGGCACGATCTGCGCGGTTGCGCTGGCCACGGCGATGCTGTTCGCGCCGGCGGTGGCGCATGCGGCGAACCCCGCGTGTCCGACCGCCGCGTCGAGCACCGCGAACGTCGTGCACGTTCGCCTTCACCGGAAGCGAGCAGACCTACACGGTGCCCGCCGGGGTGAGCGCAGTGACGGTCACCGCGGTCGGGGCCCCGGGTGGTACGGGACAAGGCGCCCTCCTCTCGCGAGGATTCGGCGCCAC
>JAFAZZ010000359.1 GCA_019239375.1 Solirubrobacterales bacterium
CGCGGCGCCTGCGCGAGACGACGCTCCGCGTGCTGGGCGACGCTATCGCCCACTACGAGCAGACGTTGTCGCTGCCGATTCCCGACAAGCTGCCGATGCCGCTCACGGTCCACCGGCGCAACGGCGAGCCCTGCCCGCGCTGCGGCGACCGCCTCGAGGCCGTCTTCTACGAGGACTACGTGATGTGCTACTGCCCGACCTGCCAGACCGAGGGCAAGCTCCTAAAGGATCGGCGGCTGTCGCGGCTGCTCAAGTAGCACCCACCAAAGGCGCTTGCGCAAACATTGCCCGAGGTGAGAGGATCCGACCATCCGGTAGGCCGGGCCGGTTGGGTCATCCAAGGTTAGGAGGCATTCGTGCGTGCACGTAGGGCTACCCATGCCGCTTCGGCCAGGCATGGGAAGAAGCGGGCAGTCGAACTGACTGCGGTGCTGGCCGTACTGGTCGGCCTGCTCGCGGTCGGTTCGGGCGCCTTTGCGGCAGCAGGTAAACCCACCGGGGGCAGCGTCAGGATGTTCGGGATGCCGAGAGGCGCGGGCGGCAACTTCATGTTCACCGGCGCGATCGGCGACTACGGGACGACCCAGCGGATGAACGCCAACGGGTCGCCTAATCCGAACGGCAACTTCGTCAAGTTCACCCTCAAGCGCGGGACGTTCGTGGCTGACGTGACTGGCTTTTTCAACGCGCTGAACCACGCGAAGTTCTCGTTCAACAAGGCGACCTGCTCGGCCTCAGGCGCTGCCACCGGCCCGGCCACGCTGTCTGGCGGTACCGGTCTGTACGCGCATATCAGCGGCGCGTTGAAGGTCACCGGTACGTTCGCCCAGGTCGGTCCGCGGCTGAAGAACGGCAAGTGCAATCCGAGTCAGAACGCCAAGCCATTGGCGCAGTTCAACGTCGTCACCGGCAGCGGCCGCGTGAGCTTCGGCTAGACCCTCTCTCGCTCGACCAGCGCGCCCCCGGTTTCGCGCCGTGGGCGCACGGCCTGGCCGCGGGCGCGCTGGCGCCGCCGAGGAACCGTGTTCCGGACTCGCCGGGTAGCATCGGCGCATGGCGCTCGAGCCCGGTGAGGAGGCTCCTGACTTCACCCTCCCCGACCAGCACGGCAACCCCGTGAAGCTGTCGGACCTCAGAGGCCGGACCGTCGTGCTCTACTTCTACCCGAAGGCCGACACCCCTGGCTGCACCACCCAGGCCTGCGGCGTGCGCGATCACCGCGCCGACTACCAGGGCGCCGAGGCGGTCGTGCTCGGGGTGTCCCCCGACCCGGTCAAGCCGATCGCCAAGTTCGACGCGAAGTACGGACTGGGCTTCCCGCTGCTCTCGGACGAGGACCACTCGGTGGCGGAGGCCTACGGGGTGTGGGTCGAGAAGAACCGCTACGGCCGAACGTACATGGGCAACGAACGGAGCACGTTCGTGATCGGGCCGGACGGCAGGATCCGCGAGGTGTTTCGGAGCGTCAAGCCCGCTGAGCACGACGAACTGGTGCTGGGCGCGCTGGCGCAGCGCTGAACCGCGCTACGGCAAGGCTGAACGTCGCTACTGCAAGCCCTCGCGGGCCTCGCGCACGAGCGTGACGGCGTCGGGGAAGATGTGCGCCATCACTGTGCGCAACTGCTCAGCCTGCTGCTCGGTTGTCCCCTGGATGTTGACGCGGTTCATCGCCGCCACCGTCAGGTCGACTGCGAGCTTGATCGCGTTGTCCGCCCAGGCCAGGCGCTGAGCGCCCTGCATCTGCTCAGCGAACTCACCTAAACGCCGCTGCAACTCGTCGGGATCGCCGAATAGGCCTCCGAATCCACTTCCTTCCATGTCGTCAATGGTAGCCGCCCGGCTCCGGCGAAGGCCCCTAGACTGGCGTGCCATGACACCCGAGCAGCGGGTCGAATACGAAACCAGAGTGCGGGTGCGCCAGGCGGCGATTGCGGCGGCGGCCGGGATCCTGCTCATGGCGGCGGTGCTGGTCCAGATCGGCGGGCCGCACGTCAACGTGAACGAGAAGACGCTGGGGCTGATCACCGAGCACAAGCGTTTCACGCGCGACCTGATCGGCTCGCTCGTGGCCGCGCTGAGCCTGCTCGCCCTCGGCTGGACGCTCTTCTGGCTCTGGGGGGCGGCGCGGGCGCGCGATGCCAACATCAGACCGTCGTTCATGGGATGGATCGCCGCCGCCGGGGCCGTGATCCAAGCGATCAGCGTGGTCCTCTACGCCGTGTTCTTCGGTAACGCGGCCTCGGATTTCGTGAGCCACGGAAGCCAGACCTGGCCGGAGGCCAATGCGCTTCTCAACAAGAGTCCGCTGGTGGCCGCGCAGATCGGCAACTACCTCGGCTTGCTCCTGCTCGCGGTCGGCTTCACGCTGACCTCGCTGAACGCCATGAGGGTCGGGCTGCTCACCCGCTTCCTCGGCTATCTCGGGATCATCGCGGCGGTGCTGACCATCATCCCGCTGGTCCCGATCCCGATCGTCGAGGCGTACTGGCTACTGGCGCTGGCCTACCTGCTGAGCGGGCGCTGGCCCAACGCTGTTCCGCCTGCCTGGAGCAGCGGCCGGCCCGAGCGGTGGCCGAGCAGCGCCGAGTTGCGCGCGGCGCGCGGCCAGGCCGCCCCGCGCCGCCGGCGGGGCAAGCCGGCCTCCGAACCCGCGCCCGCCCCGGCGGGCACCTCCGCGCCCGTGACCACGCGCGCGAGCACCCCGAAGCGCAAGCGCAAGCGACGCAAGTAGTTACTGGGCCGCCTTCGGCGGCGTCCCTGGGGCCGGTTCCGCCGGGCGTCCGTGCCCGGCGGGCGTCCCGAAGCCGCCCAATCCGACATCCGTCCAGTGGGCTAAACCCGCGCGAGGACGATGCCGATGCTGGCATTGCTGTCCCGGCTCCTGTCCACGCCGGGGGCCGGGACAGGTTCGCTTCGCCGGATACCTGGAAAAGCGAATCACTGGGCTCCCGAACCGGTTTTGGGCCGATCGCCTGGGGCGCAGGACCGGCGTGGGAGCCGCGGGGGCTCGAATTGGTGGCCGTCGATTGGCCAAACGCCGTTCGGCGGTCACCGTTCATCGTGGATTCGCGGCCGTTCGCCGCCACCGGCGATCCGCTCAACGATCCCTCCCTTGAGGAGCCCGCGCGGCGGGTGCAAGTTATCGCGCCGACTGTCAACCCCTCAGCAGGAGGATTAGATGGAAGCCGCAAACATCGGGGCGCGCGAAGCCGACGTGGCGCCGGCGCCCGATCCCACCGGTGGCCGGTCGGCCGGCTGGACGCCCGCGGATCCGGGACCGCTGGGCCTCGCCGCGTTCGCCGGCACGACGTTCATGCTCAGCCTGATCAACGCCGGACTGGTCGGCACCCACGCGGTGCCCGGCGGGGGCCTGCTGCCCATGGTGGCGGCGCTCGCCCTGGCGTACGGCGGGATCGCCCAGTTCACGGCGGGCATTTGGGAGTTCAGGACCGGCAACACCTTCGGGGCGGTGGCCTTCTGCTCCTTTGGAATGTTCTGGGTCTCGTTCTTCTTCATCGTCCAGTCGGTCGGCAAGAACGTGCCAACCGAGGTGTTCAGTGGCCTCGGGCTGTACCTGTGGACGTGGGGGATCTTCACCGCGTACATGTTCTTCGCCTCGCTGCGGACCACGGGCGCGGTTGCCCTGGTGTTCCTGCTCCTCACGATCACGTTCATCGTCCTGGGCATCGGGAACTCGGCCCTGGCCGGCACGCATTCGGCCATCAACGGAACGATCAAGCTGGGCGGCTGGATCGGTCTGGCCACGGCGCTGGTCGCCTGGTATGCCTCGTTCGCGGCGGTCATCAACTCGACGTTCGGCCGCGTCGTCGCGCCTGTGGTCCCGCTCCGGCGGTAGGAGAACGAACCAAAAAGGTGCACGGCGAGCGAGCTGTGGAGTAGAAATAAGCGCAGAATCGCTGCAAACAGCGATTAGCCGCAGAGCGCCGGCGGTGACGCCGGCGCTTTGGGCTATCAACTCGGATGGCTGTGGTTGGAAGGAGAGCTGAATGGCCGAAGTGACCAAAGAGTCCGCGAGCGCGGAGGAGCAGGACGAGGCGTCAGAGGCACAGATCGCGGTCCACTGGCGCGAGGAGGAGTCCTACCAGCCGCCGGCGGGATTCAAGGAGCAGGCGAACGCCAACGACCAGGCCATCCTGGAGAGCTTCGCTGCGGAGCGATTCCCCGACAGCTTCGTGGAGTATGCCGAGCTGCTCACGTGGGATCGCAAGTGGGACACGGTCCTCGACACAAGTAGTCCGCCGTTCTTCAAGTGGTTCGTCGGCGGCCGTCTCAACGCCTGCGCCAACTGCGTCGATCGGCACCTGGAGACTCGAGCTGACAAGAACGCTTTGATCTGGGTTCCCGAGCCCGAGGACGCCGAGATCCAGGAAATCACCTATGCCGAACTACACCGGCGCGTCAACGAGTTCGCCGCTCTGGTTCAGGACTTCTCGGGTCTGCAGGCGGGCGACCGGATCACCTTCCACATGCCGATGGTGCCGGAGCTGCCGGTGTCGATGCTGGCCTGCGCCCGCCTCGGCGTGGTCCATTCCGAGGTTTTCGGCGGCTTCAGCGGCGCGGCGTGCGGTCAGCGAATGGCCGATGCCAAGAGCACGGTGCTGGTCACGATCGACACCTACTACCGCAATGGGACCCTGATCGATCACAAGGTCAAGGCTGATGAGGCGATCGAGGAGGCCCGCAAGGAGGGAATTGAGGTCGAGAAGGTCCTCGTGTGGAGGCGGATCCCGGGCGAATACCACTCGGAGAGCCCGATGGTCGAAGGGCGGGACTTCTTCGTGGACGAGCTACTCGAGAAGTATTCGGGCCAGCAGGTCGAGCCGGTCTCGCTCTCGGCGACGGACACGCTGTTTTTGATGTATACGAGCGGGACGACCGGGCGACCGAAGGGCGCCCAGCACGCCGTCGGCGGCTACCTCGCCTATGTGACCGGGACATCGAAGTACTACCAGGACATCCACCCGGACGATACGTATTGGTGCTTCGCCGACATCGGCTGGATCACGGGCCACTCCTACATCGTGTATGGGCCGTTGGCGCTCGGCACCGCGAGCGTGATGTACGAAGGGGTGCCGACCTATCCGGATCCTGGGCGGCCCTGGCGGATCGCCGAGAAGCTCGGCGTGAACATCTTCCACACCGCCCCCACGACGATTCGGATGCTGCGCAAGCTGGGGCCGGACGAGCCGGCGAAGTACGACTATCACTTCAAGACCATGACGACGGTCGGGGAACCGATCGAGCCGGATGTCTGGCGGTGGTACTACACGGTGGTCGGCAAAGGCGAAGCCGCGATCACCGACACCTGGTGGATGACCGAGACTGGCGGATTCCTCGGCAGCACGCTGCCGGGATTGCAGCCGATGAAGCCCGGTAGCTGTGGGCCGGCGGCGCTGGGGATCCAGCTCGTCATCTACGACGAGAACGGCGAGGAAATCCGCCGGGGTTCAGGCAAGGCGGGCTACATCTGCGTGCGCAATCCTTGGCCGGGGAGGATGCTGACCGTTTGGGGGCAGGACCAGAGATTCATCGACACCTACTACGCCAGGTTCAACAAGGACTCGAGCAGCAAGGACTGGCGCGATTGGCCGTTTATGTGCGGCGACGGCGCCGTCGAGGCGCAGGACGGGTACTTCCGCATCCTCGGGCGGATCGACGACGTGATCAACGTCGCGGGCCACCGGCTTGGCACCAAGGAGCTGGAATCGGCGGCGATCGAAGTAGAGGAGGTCGCGGAGGCCGCTGCGGTTCCGGTGGTCGACGAGATCCGCGGCAAGATCGTCGAGATGTACATCGCGCTCAAGCCCGGGTACGAGGCGAGCGACGAGGTCGCGCAAAAGGTCTCGCAAACCATCGTCAAGGACATCGGGGCGATCGCCCGACCGAAGAACGTCTGGATCGTTCCCGACATGCCGAAAACTCGCTCAGGGAAGATCATGCGCCGCGTCATCGCGGGAATCTCCAACTTCGCTGACGTCGGCGACACCTCCACGCTGGCCAACCCGGAGGTCGTCGACTCGATCCGCGAGCAAGTGCAGAGCGAGAAGCGCGCCCGAGGCGACGTTCCCCAGGACCTGTCGGCCAAGGAGAAGGACGAGATCGCCGCCTTCGGGTCGGGATCCGAGTAGGTCCCGTCGCAAACGCCGGCGCCGCGTCCGCTCGCATCTATGCGGGCGGGCGCGGATCCGTCTGCGCGCTCTTACGTTATTCGTGGTCGCTCTTGTGGGTAGAGAATCGGCAAGAACGTTCGTTGAAGGAGAGGTGTTTGGGTCATGGCACGAAGTGGAACGGTTCCTGCCGAGGAGCTCGAGAGCAAGCTTGAGGAGATGCTTGATACGGAGACGTTCGAGCCGCCGGACGAGTTCCAGGAGCAGGCGCTCCTGAGCGATCCCTCGCTCTACGACGAGGCCGAGAAGGATTGGAAGGGCTGGTGGATGAAGCAGGCCAAGGAGCTCCACTGGTTCAAGGAGCCCACCGAGGATCTCGACGAGTCTGATCCGCCTTTCTACAAGTGGTTCAAAGATGGCAAGGTCAACGCCTCCTACAACTGCGTGGACCGCCACGTCGAGGCGGGGAACGGAGATCGGGTCGCGTTTCACTGGCGCGGCGAGGAAGGCGAGGAGGAGGACATCACCTACGCCGACCTTCACCGTGACGTGCAGAAGCTGGCGAATGCCCTCAAAGACCTCGGTATCGAGAAGGGCGACATCGTCGGGATCTTCCTGCCGATGATTCCCGAGGTCGTGGTGGCGATGCTGGCCTGCGCCCGGATCGGCGCGCCTCACAACGTGGTGTTCGGCGGATTCTCCGTCGGCTCGGTCCGCGAGCGGATCGAAGTCTCCGAGGCGAAGATGCTGATCACGGTCGACGGGGCCCGGCGCAAGGGCAAGACCGCGGCGATCAAGCAGGCGGTCGACGAGGAGATGGGTCAGCTCGAGACGCTTCAGCGCATCGTCGTCATCAAGCGCACCGGGGCCGACTGCGAGATGAAGGACGGCCGCGACGTCTGGTACCACGAGATCATGGAGAAGGCCGCCGATGAGTGCCCGGCCGAGGAACTAGACGCCGAGCACCCGCTGTACGTGCTCTACACGAGCGGATCAACCGCCAAGCCGAAGGGCGTCGTGCACACCACGGGCGGCTATCTCACCGGCATCGCGACGACCCACAAGTACGTGTTCGACCTGCATCCCGAGGAGGACGTCTACTGGTGCTCGGCTGACGTCGGCTGGGTCACCGGCCACTCCTACATCGTCTACGGGCCGCTGGCCAACGGCGCGACCAGCGTCATGTTCGAGGGCGCGCCGGACTACCCGCATAAGGGCATCTGGTGGGAGCTGTGCGAACGCTACGGCGTAACGAAGTTCTACACCGCCCCCACGGCGATCCGAGCCTGCATGAAGTGGGGCGTGGAGCACGTCGAGAAGTTCGACCTCTCGAAACTGAAGCTCCTCGGCACGGTCGGCGAGCCGATCAACCCGAAGGCGTGGCTGTGGTACTACGTCGTCGTCGGCGGTGAGCGCTGTCCGGTCGTCGACACCTGGTGGCAGACCGAGACTGGCGCGATCATGATCACGCCGTTGCCCGGGATCGTCGCCACCAAGCCCGGCTCGGCGACCCGGCCG
>JAFAZZ010000546.1 GCA_019239375.1 Solirubrobacterales bacterium
CGTCCTGAGCCTCCTGGCGCTGGGCGTCCTCGGCACCGGCCTCACCTTCTTGCTCAACTACTCGCTGATCCGCGACGTCGGCGCCACCGTGACCTCGACGGTCGCCTACGTGATGCCGATCGTCTCGACCGTCCTGGGCGTGGTAGCGCTGGGTGAGCCGCTGCGCTGGTACGAGCCCGTCGGCGCGGCGATCGTCATCGTCGGCGCCGTACTCGCCCAGGCCCGAGGACGACCCCGGCTGCCAAGGGGCAAGGCCGACCCGGTTAGCGCTCCACGAAGTACGTGCCGCTCCCCTGCCCGCTCGAGAACCACCGGCTCGTGACCGTCTTCTTGCGCGTGTAGAAGTCGACCGCGTCGGTCCCGTGGGCGTGCAGGTCCCCGAGGAAGCTGTCCTTCCAGCCGCTGAAGGGGAAGAACGCGACGGGCGCCGCCACGCCGATGTTGACGCCGACCATGCCGGCCTGGACCTCGTGCCGGTAGCGCCTGACCGACGCACCCGATTCGGTGAAGATCGAGGTGCCGTTGCCGAACCGGCTCCGATTCACGACCCCGATCGCCTCGTCCAGAGTCGGCGCCCGAATCACGCACAGGACCGGCCCGAACACCTCCTCCTTGGCGATGTCCATCTCGGGCCTGACGTCGTCGAGGATGGTGGGCCCGACGTAGGAACCGTTCGGATCTGCCGAGGCGCCCCGGCCGTCCAGCACGACCCTCGCTCCGGACGCCTCGCCCCGCGAGATCCAGTCCCGGACCCGGTCGCGTGCGGCGCACGAAATCACCGGGCCCACGTCGCTCGACTCCTCCAGCCCGTCGCCGACTCGCAAGGCACGGGAGGCCTCGACCAGCGGCGGGATCAGCTGCTCGTGGGCATCGCCCACGGTCACCACCACCGATCCGGCCATGCAGCGCTGGCCGGCGGCGCCGAAAGCGGAGCCGATGATCCCCTCGACGGTCTTGTCGATCACCGCGTCGGGCATGACCACCATGTGGTTCTTGGCGCCGCCGAGGGCTTGGACGCGCTTGCCCGCCTTGGCCGCGCGCTCGTAGACGATTCGCGCCACCGGGGCCGAGCCGACGAACGAGACCGCGTCGATGCCGGGATGATCGAGGATGCCTTCAACGACCTCGCGGCCACCGTTGACCAGGTTCACCACACCCGGCGGCAGACCGAGCGCGTCGAGCTCCTCGAACGCCAGGTGCTGCGTCAGCGGCACCTGCTCGGACGGTTTCAAGACGAACGTGTTGCCGCAGGCGATCGCGAACGGCAAAAACCAGAACGGCACCATGGCCGGGAAGTTGAACGGGACGATCGCCGCGCACACGCCGACCGGCTGGCGCACGGTTTCGGCGTCGATGTTGCGAGACACGTCCTCCAGCACGCGTCCCTGCATCGTGGTCGGAATCGCGCACGCCGCCTCCACCATTTCGATCATCCGCGCCACCTCGGCGCGCGCGTCCACGAGAGTCTTGCCCATCTCCGTGGTCACCGATCGGGCCAGCTCCTCCTGCCGCGCCACCAGCCGCTCGCGCAGCTCGAACAGCTTGCGTGCCCGTGCGATGGCGGACACCGCGCGCCACTCGGGAAGCGCGTTACGCGCGGCGCGCACCGCCGCATCGAGATCCGCTCCGCCGGACAGCGGCACCCGCGCCAGCGCCTCGCCGGTGGCAGGGTTGGTCACGTCGAGCACGTCCGTCGCGGCCCCAGCCGGCGTCCACTCGCCGTCGATGTAGTTGTCAAGAAGTCGGGTTGCGGTTAGAGCCATTTAGGGTCCATTCGTGGTCGGGGTCGTTGACCACGGCCCACAGACGGGTGGGCCCGGCCATCACGTTCAGGTAATAGAGCTCGTATCCAGGAGGGGCCGAGACGGTGTGGTAGCCGCGCGGCACGAGCACGCAATCGCGATCGCGGAACGTGATTGCCTCGTCCAACGCGCTGTCGTAAGCGTAGACGCGCTGGAGCCCAAATCCGCGGTCCGGTCTGATCCGGTGGTAGTACGTCTCCTCCAGCCGCGACTGCCGCGGGGGGTCGTCGTGGTCGTGCTTGTGCGGCGGATAGCTCGACCAATGGCCGTCAGGAGTGAGCACCTCGACGACCAGCAGCGACTCGGCCCCCTGGTCTTCCATCAGGATCGGGCGGATGAAGCGCTCGAGCGCCCCGTGGCCACGCGTCTCGGTCTCGATCGCGACGCCCGGCAGGACGCGGGGGGTCGCGCCGCCGCCCGGGGCGGGCGCCCAGCACAGGGCGACCTCCGCGCCGTCGTCGGCCGCGCGCAGGCCCACGTGCGATCGCGGCGGCAAGTAGGCGGCGTCGGGCAGCCCCGACCAGGGATCGGGGCGTCCGCCCAGGTCGAGCCACTCGCCGTGCTCGGAGGCGATGTGTACGACGCCCGAGATGACCACCAGGCACAGCTCGCGCGCTCCGCAAGCCCGTTCGGCGGTGTCCCCGCCCGACAGCGCCAGAACCTCAAAGCCGATGTGCTCCCACCCCGCCGACTCGGGGGTCACCGACAGGATCGTGCCGTCGGACTCGGGCGCGGAGGCTCCGGAGACGAGCAGCTCGCTCACGGCCCCTTCAGATAATGACGCTGGTGTTCGTGTTCCCGCTCGTAAGCCTCGCGCGCCGAGCGCACGGAATCCTCCTCGGACACCTCGGCCACCGGGACGTCCCACCAGCTCTCGTAGCTCGGCACGCCCTTGTAGCGGTCCGCCTCGACATACACCACCACCGGACAGTCGGCGTCCCGAGCTTCCGCCAGCGCCTCGCCCAGCGCCTCGATCGTCGAGGCCCGCACGACCCGCGCGCCCAGGCTCTGCGCATTCGCGGCCAGATCGAGGGGCAGCACATCGGACGACGCCGGGTCGAGCGCCACCGAGCCGTTCTCCGAGAACCGGTAGAGCGTCCCGAAGCCGGACGAGCCAACCGACCGCGAGAGCGCGCCGATCGACGCATACCCATGGTTGTCGACGAGCACGATCACGATCGGGACCCGCTCCGCGACCGCGGTCACCAGCTCGCCCGGGAGCATGAGGTAGGAGCCGTCGCCGACCAGCACGTACACCTCGCGCTCGGGGGCGGCCAGCTTCACGCCAATTCCGCCTGGGATCTCATAGCCCATGCACGAATACCCGTATTCCACGTGGTGGGACTTGCCGGCGGGATCGCGCGCCCGCCACAGCTTGTGCAAGTCGCCGGGCGCCGATCCGGCGGCGCACACCACCACGCCGGTCTGGCCGGCGGCATCGTTGATTTCTTTGATTATTTGTGCCTGTGTCGGTAGGCCGGGGTGATCGCCATCGAGCGATATCACCCGCTCAACCTCGGCTTCCCACAATCTGGCCTCCGCGGCCGCGCGGCGCTCCCACTCAGCCTCGACTCGCCACCCCTCGAGCACCGCGCGCAACTGCTCGAGCGCAACCCGGGCGTCGGCCACCACCGGCAGCCCGCTCTGTTTGCCGGCGTCGAACGCCGCGACGTTGATGTTGATGAATCGCACGTCCGGGTCTTGGAACGCCGACTTCGACGCGGTCGTGAAATCGCTCCACCGCGTTCCAACGCCGATCACCAGGTCCGCGTCCCGCGCCAG
>JAFAZZ010000024.1 GCA_019239375.1 Solirubrobacterales bacterium
GAGAGCGCCCACCATTTGTAGGAGTCGTGCCCGGCGTGGACGCCGAATCTCCGAGCCCGTTCCGCGTGTGTTGCTGACATGATCCTCCGAATCTGATTCTTACGTAAACGTCAGAATAGCAGGTCCCGGGCGCGACCGTGGCGCCAGGCGCGGGTTGTGCACGCGACCGGTCAGGGCTCGCGCACAGGTCCTCCCGGGCTGGGAACACGACCGACCGGGGTCGCGCACCTGTCCTCCCGGGCTGGGAACACGACCGATCGGGGTCGCGCACGGGTCTCCCGGGCTGGGAACACGACCGACCGGGGTCGCGCACCGGTCCTCCCGGGCTGGGAACACGACCGATCGGGGTCCCGCACGGGTCCTCCCGGGATGCCATGCTTCCCCCACCGGATGAGCTATTGGGACGCCCTCTTCGCCTTCCTGGCGGCAATGGCTGTCGCCGCCGTGCTGACCCCGCTTGCCCGCCGGCTCGCGTGGCGCCTCGGCGCGGTGGTGATGCCGAGCGAGCGCGGCCTGGCTGAGCGGACCACGCCGGCCCTGGGCGGCCTGGCCATCCTCGCCGGCGTCCTGGTGGCCGCCGCTTTCTGGCTGCCCGCGACGATCAACCTCCATCACACCGCCGGCACGGCGCCCGGTTCCGGCGGCACCGTCCACACCTGGACGGTCATCGTCGGCGCGTGCCTGATCACGCTGGTTGGCGTAATCGACGACATCCGGCCCCTGGCCCCGCAATGGAAGCTCTTGGGCCAGATCGCGGCGGCGCTGATCGCGGTCGAGGGAGGCGCGGTCGTCACCGACGTCACGATCCCGTTCATCGGGACGCTCCAGCTGCCCAACACCGGCGGTGTCCTCACCGTGATCTGGCTCGTCGGTTTGATGAACGTCGTGAACTTTTCCGACGGCATCGACGGCCTGGCCGCCGGGCTGTGCACGATCGACGGCATCGCGTTCTCGATCATCGCCTTCGATCTGCACGTCAGCGGCGCCGGCGTGCTCGCCGCGTTGACCGCCGGCGCGGCGTTGGGTTTCCTGTTTCACAACTTCTATCCCGCCTCCATATTCATGGGTGACTCGGGGGCGAACCTGCTCGGCTACCTGCTCGGCGTGGTCGCGGTGATCGGCTCGATCAAGACTGGCGCGGTGGTGACTCTGGTGGTGCCGCTGATCGTGCTCGCGGTGCCGTTCCTGGACACCGGATTCGTCCTCGCCAAACGCCTGAAGTACAAGCGCAAGCCCTGGTCGGCCGATGCCAACCACTTCCACCACCGGATGGCGCGCATGGGCTTCAGCCCACGCCAGACCGTGGCCTACCTGTACGGCTGGACGCTCTTGCTCGCCGGCGTGGCCGTCGCCTTGCGCTTCGTCCCCTACTCGAACCACCGAGGCAGCTATAACCTCGGCTGGTTGCTGGTCATGGCTGCGATCGGGGTGGTCGCGCTGGCCGCCAGCGTATATCTCATCTACCTGCTCGAGATCCTGAAGTTCAGGAGCCGGCGCGGCAGGGAGCTGCGCAGCGCCGACCCCACGACGACCGAGCACGAGATCGACGCGCGCGTGCAGCGCGAGGTCGAGACTGGGGACTTCGAGCGGGTGGGTTAGTTTGGGGGCTGATCGGGCCGACACCCACCCGGCGCGGGACGCGCGGCTGAGCGGCCTTACCCGAACCGAGAAGGCGCTGATGGCGGCGGTCACGTTGACCGCCGTGCTGAGCGGCGTCACCCGTTATGCCCACGGCGTCTCGCGCGTGGTCGCGTTCGTCGTGGCCACGCTGGCCCTCGCCGGGCTGGCCTGGATCGTCGCGCTCGCCACCGAGGAGGTGGGACAGCGCCTCGGGACCGCGGCCACCGGCCTGATGCAGTCGACGGTGGGCAACCTGCCCGAGTTCTTCGTCGTGATCTTCGCTCTGCAGGCGGGTGACCGGGTGGTGGCCGAAAGCGCCATCCTCGGGTCGATCCTGGTCAACGCGCTGCTCGTGCTCGGGCTGGTGATCGTGGCCGGCGCGCTACGCGAACGCAAGCGCGACGGGATCATGCGCTTCAACCCGCGCCTGCCCAACGACACGGCCACGCTGCTGCTGGTCTCCTCGTTCATCATCGTCCTGATCGGGCTCACGCACGGCGCGAGTGATCCGGCCAGCCATCACGCCAGGACGATCTCGATCATCGGCGCGCTGGCCATCCTGGCCGTGTACGCGACCTGGCTGCGCCAGTACCTGACCACGCCGGAGCCCGCCGGCACGCACGTTCGCGGACAGCCCCGCCTGACGCTCGCCACGAGCATCGTCCTACTGGTCCTCGCCGGCACGGCGTCCGCCTTCGTCTCGGACTGGTTCATCAACGCCCTCGAGCCGACGATCGAGACGCTCGACATTTCGAAGGCGTTCGCGGGGCTGGTCATCGTGGCCATCGCGGGCAACGCGGTCGAGCACGCGGCCGGCGTTGTTCTCGCCGCCAAGGGCCAGGCCGACCTGGCCATTTCGGTGGTCAAGAACTCGGTGGCGCAGATCGCCGCCTTCCTCTATCCACTCCTCGTGCTGGTCTCGCTGCTCACCGCCACCACCCTCACCTTCTCACTGGCGCCCGTGTACATCGGCGCGTTGATCGGGACCGCCGTGATCGTCTGGCAAATCACCGGCGACGGCGAGGCCACCGTGTTCGAGGGCGCCGCACTGGTCGCCACGTTCGTCATCCTTGCCACGGTGGCGGCGTTCGAGTAGCCGGCGCCCGGCTCTGGGGCTTAACTCGACACTCGCCGCTCTCCCGGCGCCGAATGCACATTCGGCCACCCCTGGCGTGGCTATCACCCCACTCGAGCCACCGCACCGGCCGAGTGTCCACTTATGCCCCTGCCTCAACCCAGACAGAGGTTATGCGCGGAGTCGACTGCCACAGCACGCCCGTCTGCCACGACACGCCCGTCATCGTCGCGCGACACCCAAGCGGGGCTTTCAACGGGTCAGTCCGGAGCTGCCCGACGAACGGCCCCGCGAATCGACGTTCAGACGATCGCGGCCGCGCCGACGCGCGCGTACAGCGGATAGCGCTCGGCGATCGCCGCCGCGCGCTCGGTCAGATCCGCCCG
>JAFAZZ010000073.1 GCA_019239375.1 Solirubrobacterales bacterium
ATGAGCTGCTGGACGCCTTGGCCGATACTCAACGACTCCTACTCGAGGTGCCCCATGCCCAGTTGTCAGTGTGCGTGCACCTCGACTACCTGCGCGATCTCCAGCGTGTCGGACGCGAGCTTCTCGCCCAGGTCGGTTCGGCAGTCACTGATTAAGGAACACCACGGCCTCATGTTCTTGCACGCGCCTAGGACTACCGGCACGTCGCGGCCGAGGGCTACGGCACCGACCTGGCATAGCCGGCTACCGGCATGTCGCGGTCGAGGCCTACGGCCCCGGCCTTGGCGTGGCCGGGCCCGGAGCCTCGATGACTGTGGCGATCAGGTTCACGCGGTGGCGAGCACGTCGGCGAACATCGCTGTGGGGAGCACGTCGGCGAACATCGCTCACCCATCCCGAGCCGCTCGCCCGTGGCAGCCTCCTTACCGGGACAGAGCACTGAGCCGTCTGCTGCTTTCCCGCCGGCGGCCGGCGTACCATCTCTGTGTCGTGTCTTGCTCGATCGCGGTTAGGATGTGATCGATGGAGCGCCTGCGGCCGTCTGACTCCGGCTCCGGTGTGAGTGATCCGCCGGATGCGGCTGGCTCGATGCCGGTTTCAGCGTCGCTTGCCGAGGATGGTGCGCGACGAGAGGGGCTGGACGTGGGTGCGGTCAGGACACGCCGGCGACGCCGGCGGATCTTGATCGCAGCGCCGTTTCTCGCTCTGTTGGCGTGGGCGACGGTTTCGTATACGGCGTGGATGTTGCAGCCTACGAGCGTGTCGTGGAACGTACGCAGCGTTGAGTGGGTGCGACACGAGGTGCCTTTCGGGAATTGGCTCATCGACGAGGTCGAGCAGGTCTACTACAGCTGGAACGCGCCAAAAAAGGGTGGGCCGCAGCTGAAGAGCCTGCCCGCGGTCGGGCTCACGCCACCGCTGGTTAGGGCGGCACGATCGGCGAACGCGCACAGACACGCTGCTGCCTGGCCCCGGCGGATCAAGCCCGTGTTCCCGCACCCGCTACCCGGCGAGGGGGCCTGGAAGCCGACCGGGCCGCCCGTGGACGGCAGACCTCCGGTGTTGGTGACGACATTCCGTCCCGACATCGATTATCCGGGCATCGTCGCCTACGTCGCCTGGTTCGACCACACGCGGACAGAGCTCGGGTACTATCCGGGCCGCTACGAGCCGCCGCACGCGGCCTTACGCGGGCCGATGATGGTCCCGCATGACCAACGCTGGCGGCTGCTCGCGACCTTCAACGCCGGCTTCACCTACACCGACATCAACAACGGCTCGACCGACAACGGCCTCGTGAACGAGCCGCTGGCTGACGGCAACGCCACGCTGGTTGGCTATCGCGACGGGCGTGTCGCGATTGTGAAGTGGAGCGGCGGCGCGAATGCTGGGCCAGACGTGGCCTGGGCGCGGCAGAGCCTGGCTCCGATCGTCTGGAACGGACGCCTCAACCCGTCTCTGAACGACAGTCCCGACAGCCCACAATGGGGATATTCCCTCGGGCATGCAACCCGCGTCTGGCGCAGCGGCGTTGGCATCGACCGTCGCGGCAACCTCATCTACGTCGTCGCCGACGGCCAGAATGTGATCACCCTGGCGAAGATCCTCCGGCACGTCGGCGCGGTGCGGGCAATGCAGTTCGACATCAACCCGGAATGGCACACCTTGATCACCTACACGCATGGCCATGGTCTCGTCCCGAGGATGGTCGAGCCTCAATCGCAACAGTCGGTCACGCGCTACCTCGTCCCCGACGACCGTGACTTCTTCGCGGTTTACCGACGCCTCCCCGGCCCGGTCACCGTACCCTTCAAGTAGGCCTCTCAGCGAACTAATCGGATCAGTGTGTCGCGGGGGACGGCCATGGCAGTCTCCTTAGAATGCGCGACAAGCTCGCGATCGAGCGTTTGTGTTCGCGGGGCCTTGATCCGATAACCGCCACCCGGTGCGCGCCGTGGACAGCTGTCCTCCAGCCCGAGGTCCTGGAGCAGCTGCCGCACACGAGGGGGCGTGAACCTGTTGATGTGCTGAGGGGCGTAATTCAACTCGCCAAGATGGTTGACGAGCATCTGGACGAGCGGCCACGCGCTGTGGAAGTTCGGAGTCGTCACGACCAGCTTGCCGCCTGGGCGCAGGCGCGCGACGGTCGCCCGCAGCACGTCGTCCAGTTCGGCGGGCGCAAGGTGCTCGATCACCTCGACGACGGTCGCCACGTCACAGTCGCGGCAGTCCTCCGGCAGCCCGCGCGCAGAGAGGGCGAAGAAGCGCTTCCGCTCGCTCCCGTACTGGCCGTGCGCGTAGTCGATCTCCGCTGTCGAGATGTCGATCCCCGTCGAGATGAAGCGATCGTCGAGCAACCCGATCAGGGTCCCGGGTCCACAGCCCAGGTCGAGGTGACGGTGGTAGCCGTCCATCTCCGCGATGACACGGCTGAACTTCAGCTCGTGCCACTTGCTCTGGATACCCCTGCGGTCCACAGTGTCCTCGTCACGGGTGTCCGCGATCTCGCCGGCGCCCACGGAATGTCCACTTGACTGGCGAGCCCCGCTGGCGCACGAAACGTCCGGCTACGTCGACGAGAGCGGGGACAAAGCCTCGTCTGAAGCTGAGGAAGATCGCCACGACAATCGCGCCGTAGATCAGCTCGCGGACCTGGCCGCTGTTCACCAGCGCGTTGTCGACGAACGCGAACACAACCGCGCCGATCAACGGGCCGAGCAGGGTGCCGAGGCCCCCGAACGCCACGAGCACCAGGACCTTGACGTCGATCTGGTCGAACGCGAACACCGGCGGGCTGATGAACCCATCGCTGTAGGCGTACAGGGCACCGGTCAGCCCGATCATCGCAGAACCCACCACGGCCGCAATGATCCGGTACCGGGCAACGTTGACGCCCGCGAGCTCGGCTGCCGTTTCGTCGTCGCGCAGGGCGCGGAAGGCCCAGCCGACATGCGAAATCTGGAGCAGCCGAAAGACGAGCAAGAACGCGATGACTACTGCGGCAAACAGGTAGTAGCCACCGAGGCGAGTATCCGCGAGGCTCGTGGCGGCGCCGGTCACCACCTGTCCGGTCGACCCCCCAGTCAGGTGCTCCTGACCGAGGAGCAGGTCTTGGAAGCCGAGCGAGAACGCCAGAGTGACAATCCCAGTGAAGATCACCCCCAGGGAGCGGCGCACCGCGACCCAGCTGAGCAGCCCGCCGACAAACGCGGCGGCCGCCGTTCCGGTCGCGATTCCCGCCCAGATCGGGAGCGAAGCGTGGTCAGACAGGATCCCGGTCGCGTAGCCGCCCAGCCCGGCGAGCGCGCCGACACAGAGAAACAGCTGGTTCGTGCTCCCGAAGATCAGGTTGAAGCCGATCGCGTAGGCGGCGAACTCGAGCGCCTGAACGGCGAGTCCGGTGGTGTACTCGGAGCTGGCGAACCAGATCTGCGGGATGACGAGGATGACCGCCCCCGCCACGACGATCGGCAGGAAGGCGCGGCCACGTGCGTCCGCGGCGACGCTGCCCAGGCGCGCGGGAAGCTGCCCTGAGCTCATCGGTTCATCCCTGCAAGCTTCCGAGCAGGCCCCGTGGCCACACCAAGATGGTGAGCACCGCTGCGCCGAGCAGCACGATGCTGGTGATGTAGCGCCCGATGTAGTAGGCGCTCACGCTGTCCACGATCCCGAGCAGCACGCCGGCCAGAAACGCGCCTGCGACGCTGCCGAGGCCGCCCACCACGCTGACGATCAGCGCTGTCACGGTGAGGTTGAATCCCGCGTTGACGGTCAGCGGCGCGGTCATGGATTGCGTTACCGCCACGACGCCCGCGAGGCCCCCACTGAGGGCGAAGATGACCGCCCGCACGAGGGCAGGACTAATCCCCACCAGCCGCGCACCAAGCTCGTCCTGTATCACCGATCGAACGGCGCGACCAAAGATAGTGGCGCCGAAGAACACGAGAAGAGCCGCCGCGACGGCCAGCGCGATCACCGAGGCCCACACGCTCCCGGCCGCCATTGGCACGCCGAGGACCGAGATTGGCCTCCCGGGGACATTGATGCTGAGCGCGCCGAGCGGGTCGCGCCAGGTGAGCGCTCCCTCGATCATGAACGCCACCCCCAGCGTCAGCAAGAGGCCCAGGAGCACCCTGTGCCCGCCGGTCTGCCGGTACACCGGGCGCATCAACGTCAGGTCAAGCAGGAGTGCCGCGCTCGTCGCGGCGAGAACGCCGATGACAGCCGCAACGGCCGTGGGAATCCCTCCGGCCATCGCCTGCGCGACCACGATCGCCGCGAGGACCGCGACCTCGCCGTGGGCGAGGTTGAGGACCCCTCCGAGGCCGTAGACCAGCGTCATGCCGACGCCCAGCAGGCCGAACCCCAAACCGAGGACGATCCCATCAAGGATGACGGCTTTCATCCGATGCCCAGGTACGCCCGACGAACCTCGGGATTCTGGTCAAGCTCGCGGGGGGTCCCGTCCAGACTGATCCGGCCGTTCTCGAGCACGTAGCCGCGGTCGGCCACCGACAGCGCGAGCGGTACCTGCTGCTCGGCCACCAGCAACGTCACGCCCGTTCCTTTCAGTCCCGCGAGCGCGTCGAACGCATCTTTGGCCAGCTTCGGCGCCAGCCCGGTTGATGGTTCGTCGAGCATCAGCAGGCGCGGACGCCCCATCAGCGCGCGCGCAACCGCCAGCATCTGCTGTTGGCCTCCGCTCAGCGTAACCGCGCGCTGCTGGAGCCTTTCCCGCAATAGTGGGAAGATCTCGAACACCGACTCGAGCGTCTCGCGGTCGGGCCGTGTTGGGTAGGCGCCGAGCATCAGGTTCGTCTTCACGGTCATCGCACCGAACAAGTGCCGCTCGGCGGGGACGTAGGCGACCCCCGCCTTGGCCATCCGTTGGGCGGGCCATCGTGTCACGTCTCGCCCATCGAGGATCACCCGGCCCGCCATCGGCCGCAGCAATCCGGCGATCGCGCGGAACAGCGTCGTCTTCCCCGCCCCATTCGAGCCGATGATCGCGACCGCCTCCCCGGGGCGAACCTCCAAGTCGATGCCGTCGACCACCCTCTGACCGAGGTACCCGGCCGCCAGCATCGACACCTCAAGCAATTTGCGCCTTGCCTAGGTAGGCATCGATCACCTCGGGGTCGCGCATCACGGCCTTCGGCGCTCCTTCGGCGAGGATCTTGCCGAAGTTCAGGACTATGACCCGCTCGGCGAGTTCGATGACCGCGCTCATCACGTGCTCGACCCACAAGATCGTCACTCCGAGCTCGTCGCGCACGTTCCGCACGATCTGGACCGACGCGGCGATTTCCGTCTCATTGAGGCCCGCCATGACCTCATCGAGGAGCAGCAGACGCGGCTGACCCGCGAGCGCTTTGGCGAGCTCGAGAAAGCGCTGCTCATGGAGGTTCAGGCTGGTGACCGGGTCGCCGGCTCGCCGCTCGAGCCCGACCAAGGCGAGCGATTCGGCGGCCTGCTGCCTGGCCTTGCGCTCTGGGAGCACGCCATCGCCGAGCCCGAACATCGCGCCGAGAGTCGCGTTGTCCGCTACGGTCATCGATGTGAAGGTCAGCGGTGTCTGCATGACGATCGAGATACCCTGCCGGCGAACCTGGTGGGGGACACGGCTGTGGACGAGCTGCCCACCCAGGCGAACCCGTCCGGATGTCGGCCGCTCGAGGCCGGCGATCATCTTCAGGAGCGTGCTCTTGCCGGCCCCGTTGGGTCCGACCACGGCGACGATCTCTCCGTCTCCGACCCGGAACGTGACGTCCTCAACGGCCAACACGTTGCCGAAGTGCTTCGTGATCGCCTCCGCCTGAAGCAGCGGAACGACACCGCCGCGTGCGCTCCGGTCCGGCGCTGCTGGACGCTCAGCGCTCCGTCGTCGAAACAGCGCGCGTCGCGCCTGCTCGGTCCACACCCCTGGTTTTCGAGACCTCGGCTGGATAGCGCGTGTTCCGCCCTATGGCGTAAATGGGGTTAGCGGCTTTGAGAGCAACAACTGCTTCAGATACCAGGTTCCTCCAATGTTTACCCCGTGGGGTGCCGGGCCGGGCGTCAGCAGGTCGATGGCCAACCTAGCTTGCGCCAGCTCGCCCCACGACGTCCACTGCAGCGGGTACGCGAACCCGGGAATGTTGAACGTGTTGGCATGGACATAGGAGGCGATCTTGGCGGGATTGGCTCCCACGCTCTTGATCGCCTGCGCGAGGATGTTGACCACGGCGTAGCTGGCGAGCGCGTCGTCCTCGAAGAAGCGATCCCGCGGGAACGCGGTCAGGAACTGGCGGGCGAGGTTCTGGTAGCCCGGGCTGTCCACGAGCATGCACTTGAAGTCGATGTACCGGCCAAACGCGGGCTGGCCCACGGCCTTCGCGATCAACGAAGACGGGAAGTCCGGCCCGGTCACAGGCACGTTCAGGCCGAGCTTGCCAGACTGCACCAAAATCGGAGGGGTCCCCGGCGGATGGCCCGTGGCCACGATCAGTTGTGGATTAAATCCAGTGAGACCTCGCAGATAGGTCGTGAAATCCGTCGTATCCACCGGTGCGAGCTCGGCCTTCACCTTCAGGTTCGGGTTCTTGCTGGCTGCCGTTTGGAGACCCGAGCCGAATGCGTGGCCCCACGCATAGTCGGCGTTGATCGCGCCGACTCTGTCCAAGCCGCGGGTCGCGGCATACTGAAGGTAGGCACCGGCGATCTCCTGCGCCGCGGGCAGGCAGGTGCGGAACGTGTACCGGCTGCTGCTCGTAAGGATCTGGCTCGACCCCGCCTTCGACATGAAGTATGGGATCTGCGCAGCCTCGGCCAGCCGCGCCGTCGCCACGCCGACGTCGCTGTCGATCACGCCGCCGATCGCGATCACGTGGTCCTGCTCCGTCAGGCGTTTGAACGCGCCGACGCCAGCCGCGGGCTGAGATTGGTCATCAGCTACGAAGAGCTGAAGTTTGGTCCCGTTGATGCCGCCACTGCTGTTGATCTCGTTGACGGCGAACTGCATCCCATCGCGTGCCTGCAGGCCCCATGGCTGGAAAAGACCGGTTAGGGACGTGAGGACGCCGATACGGATCGGCCCCTTGGCGCTCGAGCTTGAAGTATTTGCTGCTTTCGACGAATTCGACGAGCTCGACCCGCCGCACGCGGCGAGGAGCAGCGCCACGGCGCCCACGGCAGCCATCCGCGACCGATGCGTCTCGAGCTTCATTGCCTGTGCCTCTCCTTCTCCTGGCGGGAAATCCTATAGCGACGTTGTAAACCCGGGCTGCGTCAGTGGACTCCTAGATCTCCCGCCCCGCTGGGCTAAGAATGACAAACGTCTGACGGCCTCCACGCTATCGTCTTGTAAGGCCCGAGTCAATAGACCGCTCCTTGGTTGCTGACCGTGCCCTGCATGCAATGTCAGGACCGCCGGGCATCGACCGAAGAGGCGGGTCGGTCACGGCTGAGGAGTAACACGGTGCTCGCTGACCGGAGTGTCACCCCGGAGCTGTGCGAGTTCCGGTGTTGGACGCGTCTGCGATCAGACTCGTCGTGTCCCGTGCGCCCGATCAGGCCGCAGCGACGCGCTGGCTCGGAGCCGCCTGTCCGACGGCGTCGAGCGAGCTGAAGTAGGCCCGCGCGGTCGAATGCCAGGTGGCGTGCCGGTTCGCGAACAGCTCGTGTGCCCGGGACCGAGGCCATTGGGCCGGCAAGACATGCTCCGGCAGATCGGGATCGAGGAACGGGAACTTCCGCCAGGCATGAACCAACCGGGTGTGCGCCTGGAATACGCCCTCGGGGGTCTTGGGGCGCATGCGCCGAAAGCGCATGATGAATTCGTTGTAGGTGTCGGCTACGGCGTCCAGGCTCCAAGCGCTGGCCACCACGTTGCGCGGCTCCCCGAACGCCCCGAACCGGGCATGAAACGACTGCAGCTCGGCCGCCGAGTCGTCGCCGGCGATCGCGCGGAGTTCCGATTCACGTTCGACATGGGGGGAGATCCAGACTCCCCCGCCGAGCGAGCCGAATCCGGCCCAAGCGAGCTGCGTACGCACCCTGTGGCGCACATCGCGCCGATTCTCGGGCACGCGAACGACCACGAGGAGCCAGTGTCCGTCCCAGCTCCAGGGCTCACCGAAGTTGTAGATGCGCTTGGCACCCGCCGTCAACATCGCCGCGGTCTCCTCGGTCAGGTGAACGAGGGCGCGGCGTCCGCGTCGTTCGGGCCGCAGCCAATGGTCGGCGATGCTGCGGGACAGCGCCTGGCGAGCTGCTTGGGGTTTGTAATCGAGCGTCCCCAGCGCGTTGATCAGGGTCTCCTGCCAGGCACTCCCGGAACTCGGCAAGACGTACTCGCCCAGGATCGTCAGCAATGCCGATCGCGCGGCGGGGGCGCCAAGCGCTCGCCGTCTGAGTTGGTCGTCCACCACAGGCAGCATAATCAACCCCCCTCGCCCTCGCTCTCCTACCTCACCCGGGGTGCGTCGGATCACGCGCGGGCCGCACTACCAGAGCGCGAGGTGGCACCGCCAGAGCGCGAGGCCGCACTGCCAGAGCGCGAGGTCGCACTGCCAGAGCGCGAGGTCGCACTGCCGGTCGCGCACTCGAGGATTCCGGGTAGGCAGGGCGCCCCGCGTAGCGCGCTTATGGTGGCGACCCGCCACGGCCTCACCAGCGCGCCAGCGGTGTCCGAACTAAGCCCTGCGCGCCAGCCTTTCGCGTGGCCGGTGCGCGGTGAGCGGCCGCGGCGCCTGTGTCGCGCCGATGAACCCGGTTCGTCGCCGTGGTCGTGCCCGCGTCCGAAGCGCGTACTGCACACGAAGCTGCTCGCATCGTTGATGCTCCCATGCCCCGTGTATCGCGCTACGAGCGGGTACATGCAGATCGGGCGGGTCATCACCACGTTGCCGCTGGAATCGGTGGTCGTGCCGAGCAGCTCGGTTGGTGCCCGGTGATGTTCCACCCAGTCGACGACCGCGCCCAGCGGGTCCGCCGGCGCGGGACCTGCGCCGCTTGCGCAGTGCTGCGCCCCGGGCGCCACGAACAGCCGAGCGACCTGTCGGGTCTTATCGAGCCCACCGATCGTCTGCACCACTCGGTTGTAGTAGTTGATGGTTCCCTGCGGGAAGATCAGCTGGTCGTAGGTTCCGTGCCACATCACGATCTTTCCCCCCGCGTCGCGGAACGCGGTCAGGTTCGGATCGTCGGTGGCAATCGCGTAGCCGAATTCGGACACTGACTGCTGGAAGTACTCGACGAACTGGTCGTAGGTGATCGTCTCCCAGTCGAGGTTCGGGTTCTGGGCCAGCCAGTTCTGGAACCAACCGATCGAGACGGGGAAGCCGACGGGGCCGGTCGTCCCGTTCGAAGTGACGGTGTTATCAAGACCGCTGAAGCTGGCGCCAGGTAGCAGGCCATACCACAGGAAGTTGCCGTCCGGATCGCGCGGGCCCTGCCAGATCTTGTTGATGACGTTAGCGTCGGTCTCGGTAATCGTGCCGCAGGGGGTGGCCGTTCCCACCAGCGTCCGCGCATCGAACCGGCAGTCCTGCCAGTCGGAGATGATCCCGTCCTTGACGCTATCGAGCCCGTCGCAGGCGGCGATCGCCGCCTGATCGGCCGCTGCGAACTTGCACTGCGGGATGAAGTCGCCCGACCAGTTCATCACGAGCTCGCCCCAGAGCTCCGACGGAATGAACTTCGTCCAGTTGATGGCCGGCGAGCCAGC
>JAFAZZ010000230.1 GCA_019239375.1 Solirubrobacterales bacterium
GGCGTCTGGCCCGCGACCGCATCTCGGCGCTGAAGCGCAAGCTCGAGCACGTGCGCTCGAGCCGCTCGGTGATGCGTGCCGAGCGCGAGCGCACCCATCTTCCGTCGGTGGCCCTGGCCGGCTACACCAACGCGGGCAAGTCCACGCTGCTGAACGCGCTGACCGGCGCGAACGTCGGCGTCCGCGACCGGCTGTTCCACACCCTCGACCCAACCACCCGGCTGCTGCGCGCCGGCGGACGCGACTACCTACTCACCGACACGGTTGGGTTCATCCGCAAGCTCCCCCACCAGCTGGTCGAGGCGTTCGGCGCCACGTTGGAGGAGACGAGGCTGGCCGATCTGATCCTGCACGTCGTCGACGCGTCCGTCCCGGAGGACGAACTGCTCGCCATGACCGCCGCCGTCGAGGACGTCCTGCTCGAGATCGGCGCCGAGGCGGTGCCTGAGATCCTCGTACTGGCCAAGGCCGACCGCGTGGAGGACGAGCGGCGGGCCGAGCTCCTGCGCCGGCATCCCGACGCGGTGCTCGTCTCGGCGCTAACCGGCGAGGGGATCGAGATCCTCGCCCACCGGATCGAGGAGGAGTTCGCCCGGACCCTTCAGGACGTCGAGCTGCTGATCCCCTTCCAGGAGGGCGCGCGACTCGCGGAGTTGCACGCGATCGCCGGGGATCTCGAGCGCGAGGAGACGCCAGAAGGCGTCAGGGTGACGGCGCGACTGCCCGCGGCGGTCGCCGCGCGCTATCAAGAGTTCACGCTCAGCCGCCCGTTGGCATGACGCTCAAGGTGCGCCGGCTCGACGCTCGAGCGCGGCTGCCGACGAGGGCCTACCCGGGCGACGCCGGCCTCGACCTGTACGCGCTCGAGGATGGCGCGCTCGGACCGGGCGAACGCGCCTCGATCCGCACCGGCATCGCCGTCGAGATACCGGAGGGCCAGGCCGGCCTGGTGCTGCCGCGGTCCGGCCTAGCGGCCAAGCACGGCATCGCGCTGGTCAATGCGCCCGGCCTGATCGACGCCGGCTACCGCGGCGAGGTGAGGGTCCTGCTGCTCAACACCGACCGGGTCGCGACCTTCCCGATCTCCGCGGGCGATCGGATCGCGCAGCTGGTGGTGCTCGAGGTCCAGACGCCGGCGGTCGTCGAGGTCGGGGACCTCGCGCTGTCCGAGCGCGGTGCGGGCGGCTTCGGCTCGAGCGGATAAGGGAGCCCGGCCGGATGCCGGGCTGGGGACGCTGCCGAGCGAGCGGAGCGGTCTCCGTGGAGTCTCAGGAGCGGAGCGAGTGAGGCCCGGAGCCGGATGCGGTTACGCGGCCGGATGGATGCCGATTCCTCAGCCGCCGCTGGGCTGCGCCGGCGGCAGAACCCCCTGCCCCTGCAGGAACGCCTGGGCGGCCGTCGCAGGGTCCTGAGCGTACAGAACGACCGCAGCGTTCAGCTCACGGATGGCGGGCAGCGTCAGGAGCGCGCTGACCCGGTCGATCGTGGCGCCGAACTCCGGCCCCTCGGCGTCGAGCGCGCGGGCCGAAACGACGGGCACGACGTTGCCCCACCCGAACACGTCCTCGGGATCGTGGAGCAGGGGATAGCTGCCGGTGAGCAGCTGCGGGTCGGTGGTATTGACGACCGCGGCTTGGACTAATCCCTGATCGAGCGCCTGGTATTGGGCGCCGATCTGGAGCGGCTTGAATGCTCCTGGGACAATGCTGTACGTGTTCTCGATGGCGGGCAGGCCGTTCGGGCTCTGCTCGAATTGCGGCGGGCCGCCGAGGGTTAGCTGTCCGGACACCTTGATCAGGTCGGGGATCGATTGCACCTGGTTCTGGACCGCATAGTCGAACGAGACCGCGATCGCGCCCGTGTCGCTGAACGGAGTGGGGTCGAGCAGCTTCAGGCCATGCCCTAGCGCGTAGTGCTGCCCGGCCGAATAGGCTGCGTCGCGGGTCCTGTAGGTGCGCTGGTCGCCGGCCACCTGGGCGTTCCAGGTGTCGAGGTATTCCGGGTACATGGCCAGCTCGCCGGTGGCGAGTGCCTGCATGACGACCTGGGTCGGGCCGATGTTCTGGTTGAGCGTTACCTGGAAGCCGTCGGCTTTGAGCGCCTGGTAGTAGAGCTGGCCGAGGAGGAACTGCTCGGGCGTGTTCTCGTCACCGATCGTCACCGGCGGCTTGCCGGCGCCCGGGAGCGTCACCGTGGCCGTGGTGGTGGCGGTCGTGGTGGCGGTGGCGGTGGTGGTTACCGTCGTCGTCGCCGTCGTGGCGCTCTGGGTTGCTGCCGTGGCCGACCGGGAGCCGGTGCCGCACGCGCTCAGCCCGATTGCCGCGAGCCCGCACGCGAGGCCCGCTGCGCGCCGCCCAGCCATCGACCACGCCCGACGCGACATCAGGCGCACACTGTCACACTCCCGCTGCGCGGCGCGCGTCGGCATGGGCCGCAGCCTCGAGCCGGTCGTCGAGCGGCTCGAGCGCCCCGATCGCCTCACGACTCCCGAGTGCGGTTTCGATGAGCCAGTCGGCGAACCAAGCGTTCTTGGGCAGCAGCGGCCCGTGCAGGTAGGTCCCGATCACGCTCCCGCTTCGGACGCCCTCCCAGCCGTCCTCGCCGTTGTTGCCGTAGCCCTTCAGCACCCGGCCGAGGGGCCTGGCGCCGGGGCCGAGCCGAGTGCGCCCCCCGTGGTTCTCGAACCCGGCCAGGACGCGCCTGACCCCGGGCTCGAGCTCGACCTCGATGGCGACGTTGCCGATCAGGCGCGCCGCATCCGAGCGGACGGTCACCAGGTCGACCAGGCCCACTCCGGGGAGGGTCTCATCCCCGAGCTGGTAGGAGTGGCCGAGAAGTTGGTAGCCGCCGCACACGGCGAGGATCACGGCCCCGCGTGCCGCCTCGGCGTGCAGCGCGTCACGCTTGACCTCGGCCAGGTCGAGCGCGCACAGCCTCTGGTCGCGGTCCTGCCCGCCGCCCAGGTAGTAGAGGTCGGCTCCCTCGGCGTCCAGATAATCACCCAGGCCGCTCGCGATCATGCTGAAGCCGATGCCCCGCCAGCGGCAGCGGCGCTCGAGCAGGAGCAGGTTGCCCCGATCTGCGTAGATGTTCATCAGGTCCGGGTAGAGCGCGCACACGCGCAGTTCAGGCACGGAGGATCACCACCTCGCTGCCCGAGTAGTCATCGGTCGCCGGCACGTGCCGCCGGCCGGCCGGCTCGAACCCGGCCGCGACCCCCTCGCGCTCGAGACCCCTTACGGTCAGGCGATCGAGGCGAATGAGGTTGTCCTCCACGGTTCGCTCACCGGAGGGCCCCACCGTCTCACGCCGGCGCTCGAGCACGAACCCGGCCCGATCGGCCCGCACGGCGGTGGGCTGGCTGGAATAGACGAATCCATCCTCCTCGCGGACGTCGGGCCCCGGCGCCGGCAGGCCATCGGCCACCTCGTACAGGTCGAGGACCTCGGCGATCGCGACCGCGAGCACTCCGCCGGGTGTGAGGTGACGGCGAGCGCAACGTAAGAAGCCGGCCCGGCCCTCGGGTCCTCCGAGCAGCTGGATGGTTTGCATCGGCACGATCACCAGGGGGAAGCGGCGTTCGCCTAGATTGAAGTCGCGAGCGTCGGCGACCACGGTGCTGACCGGCGCTTGGGAAGAAACTACGACTATTTCGGAGTTCCTTCCCAAGCGCGTTCCCAGGGCGTCCAGCAGGTCGGGATCGCGGTCAAGTGCGGTTACCTGGTACCCGGCACGCGCCAGGTCCACAGCTACGCGGCCGGTGCCCGCGCCGACGTCCAGCACCGGGTCCCCATACGACGCGGCCAGCGAGCGCCACAGCGGCAGGTCCTCCACGTAGCTCCCGCACTCCACGTCGTGCCAGATGACGCTCACGGCCGCCTCACCCCCGCCGGCTCCCAGAACGGCACCGCCTGCCCGCGTTCGGCGAGCAGCCCGCGCAGCTCGAGCAGTGCCGTGTATGTGGGAAGGACGTACAGACGCCCAGAACCGGTCTGTGCCGCCGCCTCGTCGAGGGCCGCCGCCACTCCCGGCACCACGTGCAGACGATCGACCGGAACGCCTGCGTACTTCAACCGCACCGCGAGCTCGGCGGCGCGGCTGCCGGCGCAGGTGACGCGACGCACCCGCCCAGCCAGCATCTCGAAGTCGGCGTCCCACACCCACGAGACGTCGCGCCCATCGGCGGTGCGGTCATTCAGGATCGCCAGCAGATCCAGCTCGTGAGGCTCGAGCACCAGCGTGCGCAGGATCTCGTTGGCCCCGGCGGGGTTCTTGACCAGCAGCATCTGGACCTCGACGTCTCCGATCACCATCCGCTCCGCTCGGCCGAACGCGGCCTGAACATCTCCGAGACCGGAGACCACCACGTCGAGCGCCACGCCGAGGGAGAGGCACAGCGCGGCGGCGCCCAATGCGTTGTAGACGTTGTACAGCCCCGGCAGGGGAAGTTCGACACGGGCACGCCCGGCCGGGGTGGCCAGCTCGAACCCGGAGCGAAGGGTCCCGTGCAGCTCGATCCGCTCGGCGGTGACGCTCGGCGCGGGCCGCTCCCGCCCGCAGACCGGACATCGATAGCGGCCGAGGTGGCCCAGGTAGACCACGTCATACACGTACGCTGCGCCGCAGCGCCGGCAGTGCTTGGAATCCGAGGCGTGCTGCATCTCCGGGATGGCCACCGACGGATCCTCGAGGCCGAAGTAGGTGACGTTCGGCGTATCGCGGCCCAAATCGGCGATCAGCGGATCATCCGCGTTGAGGATCAGTCTCGCGTCGTGGGCCCCGGCCACCGCCACCGCGGCCCAGCGGTCGGCGATCGTGTCAAGTTCGCCGTAGCGGTCGAGTTGGTCGCGGAACAGGTTGCCGAGCAGGATCCCGCGAGGGTGGAGCTGCGGCGCGACTCGGTCGAGCCAGAACTCGTCGAGCTCGAACAATCCGAGGTCGCCGTGGATCCGGCGGCCTGGGCGCGCGGCGGCCAGAAGCGTCGAGGCAACACCCCCGGCCATGTTGGCCCCGGCACGGTTGTGGACCACCAAGATCCCGGCCCGAGCCAGCACCGACGCCACCATTGCGGCGGTGGTGGTCTTGCCGTTGGTGGCCGAGATCACCACCGACCCGCGCGGCAGGCGCGCGGCCAGCTCCGGGATTGCGTCCGGCTCCAAGGCAAGGAGCACCTTCCCCGGCAGGCTGGTGCCCCCGCCGCGCCCGGCTCGGCGCGCGAGTTCGCCCACGGCGCGGGCCGCCGCGATCTTGGGCGCCAGCAGGGTCATCGCGGCATGATCACCCGGACGGCCGCCGGCAGGACCCGGACGGTGACCGGAAGCTCGGCGATCGCCTCCCCGTCGGCGTACAGGGTGAACGGCTGCGCCGACTCGATCCGCACCTCCCGGCCGCGAATCACCTCGACGCCGCGGTAGCCAACGTGACGGCCCGCGAACACGGTGGGGGCGAGGCGCAGGAAGCGAAGCTTCGGCATGTCCTCGATGATGACGACGTCGAGCAGACCGTCGGTCAGCGACGCGGCCGGGGCGAGGCGCATGCCACCCCCGAACTGCTTCGAGTTGGCGGCGGCGACCGAGTAGCCGGTGAAGCGCCGCGTCATCGATCCGTCGAGCGTGACCTCGAACCCGGCGGCCTTCCAGCTCGGCAGCGCACGCAGGAGCGCGTAGGCGTACACCGGGCTCCCATGCACGACGGTGCTCTCGTTGGCGATGCGGTTGACCAGCGAGTCGAAACCGCAACTGGCAATCCCCGCGAACGTTCGCCTGCCGGCTTCTCCCAGGTCCAGCGGGCGCTCGACTCCCGAGGCGAGCACCGAGCACGCCGCGACCGGCTTCGAGGGGATCCCGAGCACCCGGCACAGGTCGTTGCCCCGCCCGCCGGGCAGCACGCCCATGACGCCCTCGGAGTGCTTCAAAGCCCCCGCCACGGCGCCGATGAGCCCGTCCCCGCCGAAGGCGACCGCGACCTCGCCGGCGCCCACCGCGGCCAGCGCCAACTCGCGCGCATGCTCCAAGCTGCTCGTGTACTCGAAGCGCTGCTCGAGCCCGAGTCCCCTGAGTGCGGCCTGGACCTGCGCCAAAGCGCGCGCCGGGCGGCCCCCGCCGGCCGCGGGATTGACGATCAAGGCGAGCCTGCGCACGGCGCAGACTATGCCGCAGGGCGCGCCGGCGTCGCCTGCCACCTGGCTTGGTAGGCTTAGCCCGGCATGGCGCTTCGCCTCGACCTTCGACTTCTTCTCCTCCCCCCTCGGGGGGAATAGCGCGTGGGCGGCCGCACGTAGCCGCGAGACCAGCACCGAGAAGAAGCAGAGTTCGAGACATTTAGGAGTGACATGACCAAGCCCACGGATCCAAGCCGAGTACTGATATTCGACACGACGCTGCGCGACGGCGAGCAGTCGCCCGGCATCTCACTGAACACGCAGGAGAAGCTCGAGATCGCGCAGCAGCTGGCGCGGCTGGGCGTCGATGTGATCGAGGCCGGCTTCCCGATCACCTCGCCCGGCGATTTCGAAGCGGTGCAAACCATCTCCCGCACGGTCGAGGGGCCGGTGATCGCGGGCCTGGCCCGCACCCACGTGGCCGACATCGATGCGGCCTGGAACGCGGTCAGAGACGCAGCGCGCCCCCGCATCCACACGTTCATCTCGACCTCCGACATCCACATCGAATATCAGCTGCAAACCACGCGCGACGATGTCAAGGGTCAGGCGCGCGCGGCGGTCGCCCACGCCAGGCGGTACGTCGAGGACGTCGAGTTCTCGCCCATGGACGCCACGCGTGCCGACGTCGAGTTCACCGCCGAGGTGTGCCAGATCGCCATCGACGAGGGTGCGAGCACGATCAACATCCCCGACACCGTCGGCTACACCATGCCGCACGAGTTCACGGCGTATCTGGCAAAGCTGTACGAGCTGACCCCCGATCTGCACAAGGTGGTCCTGAGCGTCCACTGCCACGACGACCTGGGGCTGGCCGTGGCCAACTCGTTCGCCGGCCTTCTGGCCGGCGCCCGCCAAGTCGAATGTGCGATCAACGGAATCGGCGAGCGGGCTGGGAACGCGTCCCTGGAGGAGATCGTGATGCTGCTCCACACGCGCGAGCCGGCAGTCGGCCTGCGCACGGGCGTTCTCACAAAAGAGATCGCCCGGACGTCACGCCTCGTCTCGCGCCTGACCGGCTACCCGGTGCAGCCGAACAAAGCGGTGGTCGGCCGTAACGCGTTCGCCCACGAATCGGGCATCCACCAGGACGGCGTGCTCAAGGAGCGGACCACGTACGAGATCATGGACGCCACCACCGTCGGCCTGGAAGCCAACTCAATCGTGCTGGGCAAGCACTCGGGGCGCCATGCCCTGCAGCAGGCGCTGGCCGATCTGGGCTTCGAGCTCTCCGGCCAGGGGCTGAACACGGCCTTCAAGCGCTTCAAGGAGATCGCCGACAAGAAGAAGCACGTGACGGCGATGGACCTGGAGGCCCTGGTGACCGACGAGCTGCGCGAGGAGATCGCCGGCTACCAACTCGAGTGGTTCGACGTGGAGGCGTCATCCCGGCGGCCGCCGCACGCCATCGTTGGCGTCCGCGCGCCCGACGGCGAGGTGCTCACCGGCTCGTTCACCGGCGATGGCCCGGTGGACGCGATCTTCCGCGCGATCAACGCCGCCACCGGCAGCGACGCTCGTCTGAGGGAGTTCCGCGTCGATGCGGTGACCGGCGGCCAGGACGCGCTCGGCGAGACCTCGGTCGTGCTCGAGCTGAGCGGGATCAGCGGCTCCGGTCAGGGCGTCTCGACCGACATCCTCGAGGCGGCCGGCCGGGCCTACGTGCGGGCGCTGTCCAATGCCGTCCGCCGGCGCGGGATCATGGCCGAGGCCGAGGAAGCGACGGCTGCGGCTGCGTCCGGACCGCCGGTACGGACGCCGTGACGAACGCCAGCCCCTGCCGGTAGGCGGCGGCTAGCACGCGCCCGCGCGGCTCGCGGTCCATGAAGTTGGTGCCCATGACGCCGGCGCACTCCGCGCTGGGCGCCAGCATGCGGACTGCCGCGCCGCGGCGGCGCAGGGCCAGCGCCTCGATCGACGCCGCGGTGCGCGACACACTCCGGATCACACCGAGCACGCCGCTCGAGGCCGGGATGCTTGCCGTCGGATTCAGGCACAGCACATGGGTGTCCCGGCTGGCGGGGGCGGCATCGAGGTTGGTCGGGCTCCACACCCCGCCGTCGACGTACTCGCGTCCGCCGATTACCACCGGCGCGAACAGCCAGGGCACGGTGCACGACGCCTCGACGGCCTCGGCCACGCCGGCACGCGGTGCCCCGGGACTGCCGAACACGACCCGGCGGCCGTTGCCGCGATCGACCGCGGTGATCCGCAGCCGGCCGTCGAACCGGGGCTCGAGGCGCTCGATGTTCCGGCGCAGGTCGGTCAGCCTTGTGTTGGGCCGCGGCAGACGGCGCAGGAGCAGGGTCCGCGCCACCGCTCCGCCGGGAGCGGCGAGGCCGAGTGCGAGCGGCGCGAACGTGGCGGCGGCGGCGAGCGCGAACGCGCCGGCCCGGCGGGCGGCGGCCAGTCCGGCCGCCGCGAGACCCTCGGCCGGTCGCGGGGTTGCCGGCGCTTGCCCCTCGGTCTCCACCGAGGACGGGCGGCGTGGCGACTGGCCGGCGACCAGGTGGGCGGCCACGATCGCCCCGGCGGACGTCCCCACGTAGTAGTCGCACTCGCGCAGATCGAAGCCGCTGGCATCCTCGATTCCGGCCAGGACGCCCATCATCCACGCCTCGCCGAGCACGCCGCCACCGCCGAGGACGAGTACATCCGGCCGTGAGCGCATCATCGCGGTTGAGGCTAGCGACGGCGGGGCCGGGCACCTCGTACGTGATAGCGTACGCACGTATGCTCATCCCCACGGTCAACGGAACCGGCCTCGGGGCGCGCATAAGAGCCTTGCGCGAGGCCATGGACCTGTCGCTGCGCGACCTGGCCGAACGCTCGGGGGTCAGCGCGCCGATGCTCTCGCAGGTGGAGCGCGGGGAGACCAGTCCGACTCTTCTCATCGCTTCGCGTATCGCCGCCGGACTCGAGCTGCGCCTCTCCCAGCTGCTGCGGCTCGACGAGGATGGCGCGGTCAGCGTGGTGCGGCGGGACGAGCGGCGCCAGGGACCGGGCGCCGTGCCCGGCCACACCTACGAGATCCTCACCCCGCCGCTCCCGGGCCAGCGCGCCGAACTCTCGCGCCACACGCTCGCTGCCGGGGCCGTGACGGGAGGACCGGGTGACCCGCCGATGCACGAGCCGGGCAGCCGCGAGACCGCGCTCGTCGAGCGCGGGGTCGTCGTGCTGCACTGCGACGGCCAGCGCTACGAGTTGCTCGATGGCGACTGCGTCACGTTCGACGCGGACCTGAATCATCATTTTGAAAATCCAGGCCCTGAGGAAGTCGTGCTGTTCGCGATCCTTAGCGCCGGCCTGCGGAGGAGCTGATGCCAAAGACGCTGTTCGACAAGATCTGGGACGCACACGAGGTCGGGCAGGGACTGCTCTACGTCGACCTGCACCTGGTCCACGAGGTGACGAGCCCGCAGGCCTTCGACGGCCTTCGGCTGGCCGGGCGGAAGGTCAGGCGACCCGACCGGACGCTGGCCACAGCCGACCACAACGTCCCCACCGATGGCACGCCCCTGGCGGCCCGCATCCGCGACGAGCTTTCCCGGGTGCAGGTCCAGACGCTCGAGCGTAACTGCGCGGAGTTCCGGATCCCGGTGTACTCGCTCGGCTCGAGTCATCAGGGGATCGTGCACGTGATCGGGCCCGAACTGGGGGTCACGCAGCCCGGGATGACGATCGTGTGCGGCGACTCGCACACGGCCACCCACGGTGCGTTCGGAGCGCTGGCCGTCGGAATCGGGACGAGCGAGGTGGAGCACGTGCTGGCCACCCAGTGCCTCGTGCAGTCCAAGCCGCGTTCAATGCGCATCCGCTATTACGGCTCGCTCGGCTTTGGGGTCACGGCCAAGGACCTGATCCTGGCCACCATCGGCCAGATGGGGGTGGACGGCGCCACCGGCCATGTCGTCGAATACGCGGGCGCGGCGATCGAGTCGCTGTCTATGGAGGGCCGCATGACCGTCTGCAACATGACGATCGAGGGCGGCGGGCGCGCGGGGATGATCGCGCCGGACGAGACCACGTTCGAGTGGGTGATCGGGCGGCCGGGCGCCCCGGATGCGGTCCCGGATGAGTGGCGATTGCTGCACACCGACGTGGACGCGCAGTTCGACAAGGAGGTCGAGGTCGACGCCACGGAGATCAGCCCGATGGTCACATGGGGGACGACCCCCGGCATGGTCGTCGGGGTCAGCGAGCGGGTGCCCGAGCCGCATTCCGGTCAGGACGAGCGTGCGCTCGATTACATGGGACTCGAGCCAGGCGTCCCGATCGAGGAGATCAAGCTCGACCGCGTGTTTATCGGCTCGTGCACGAACTCTCGCATCGGCGACCTGCGGGCCGCGGCCGAGGTCGTGAACGGCCATCGGGTCGCCGACAGCGTCTACGCGATGGTCGTCCCGGGCTCCCAGCAGGTCAAGATCCAGGCCGAAAACGAAGGCCTGGATGAGATCTTCCGGCGGGCTGGCTTCGACTGGCGAGGCGCGGGCTGCTCGATGTGCCTGGGCATGAACCCGGACATCGCGGCCCCTGGGGAGCGGGTCGCCTCGACCTCCAATCGCAACTTCGAGGGCCGGCAGGGGCGGGGGGCACGCTCGCATCTGGTCTCGCCGCAGATGGCCGCGGCGGCGGCCATCGAGGGCCATTTCGTGGACATCCGAGACTGGGAGGCGAACGGACGATGAGGGCGATCGAGACGATCACGGGCCGCGTGTCGGTGCTGAATCGCGACGATGTCGACACCGACCAGATCATCCCCAAGCAGTTCCTCAAGCGCGTCGAACGGACCGGTTTCGGCGAGTTCCTCTTCTACGACTGGGCCAAGGAGCCAGGATGGGAGCTCCCGCGCAACCCGATCCTGGTCGCCGGGCGCAACTTCGGGTGCGGCTCGAGTCGCGAGCACGCTCCATGGGCGCTCGAGGACTATGGCTTCCAGGCGATCCTCGCACCCAGCTTCGCCGACATCTTCCGCTCCAACTGCACCAAGATCGGCCTGCTTCCCGTGCAGCTCGATGTCGATGCGTGCGCCGCGATCGCCGACGCCGGTGAGGCCCAGGTGGACCTGGCCGCGCAGGAGGTACGCTGGCCGGGAGGAAGGGCACATTTCGAGATCGACCCCGATACGAAGCACCGGCTGCTGGGGGGCCTCGACGACATCGCGCTGACGCTCGAGTCCGAGGGCGCCATCACCGCCTACGAACGTGAACGCGAGCGGCGCGGGCCGGTGACGACCGCGTTGGCATGAGCAGCCCGCGCGCATCCCATGACTGGGACGCCGCCACCTACGACCGGGTCTCCGACCCCCAGCTGGCCTGGGCACGGGAGCAGCTCGAGCGGCTCGAGTTGACCGGCCGCGAGGTCGTGCTGGATGCCGGCTGCGGGTCCGGCCGGGTCACTGCGCTGCTGGCCGATTTGGTACCGCGCGGGCGGGTGTACGGGGTCGACGCGGCGCCCTCGATGGCCAAGCACGCCAGCGCCGCCCTGGGCGATCGGGCGATCGTGCTCTGCCAGGACCTCATCGAGCTCGACCTGCCCGAGCCCGTCGAGGCGATCTTTTCCAACGCCGCATTCCATTGGATCCACGACCACAACGCGCTGTTCGCCGCGCTGCACCGCACGCTCAAGCCGGGAGGCCAGCTCGTGGCGCAGTGCGGTGGGCGGGGCAACATCGACGCGTTCCGCACCCTGGCCGACGCGATCGCGACCGAGGAGCCGTTCGCGCCCTACTTCCGGCACTGGCGGCGGCCGTGGAACTACGCCTCGGACAACGAGACGCGGGAGCGTCTCGAGCATGCCGGTTTCGTCGATGTTCGAACCTGGCTAGAGCCGAAGTCGGTCACGCCGGAGGATGCGCGCTCGTTCATCCAGACGGTGTGCCTGGTCCGGCACCTTGACCCGCTGCCCGATGAGGTGAAGAGGCCATTCGTCGATCGCGTGCTCGCGCGCGCCGGCCATCCGCTCGTGCTCGATTACGTACGGCTGAACATGACCGCGATACGGCCGTAGACGGCACGTTCGTTCAGCAGACGCGCCGCGGCGGCACGGTTACGGACTCCCAGCCGGAGATAGATCGTCCTCAGGTGGAACTTGACGGTGTTCGAAGTGATGAACAGGCGCGTCGCGATGTCTTGGTAAGAGAGGCCTTCCGCAGCGAGGGAGAGGACCTCGAGTTGTCGCTCGCTCAGCGACTCGAGCGGATCGTCACGGTCGCGAACGAGAACGCGCTGCCAGTTGGCCGGCAGAACGGCATGCCCGTGGGCCACTTGATCAAGACAGATGGCGAGCTCGGCCGCCGGAGTACGCGTGAGGATGAGTCCGTTCAGATGTTCGCCCAGGACGAAGGTGACCAGCTCGGGAACGAGGGTGTCGGCGACCAGCACGATCTCCGTATCGGGGAGGCGGCGGCGGAGCGAGCGCGCCAGCTCGAGCGCGGCGCGGGGCCCGCTTCCGACGCCGACCAGCAACACGTCGGGTCGGGGTACAACTGCCGCGCTTAGCGCCTCCTCGCCGGTGCACGCCGCGGTGACCTCGAATCCCTTCATGCCGTCGATCAGCGCTGCCAACGACTCGACGATGAGGCGCCGATTGTCGGCGATCGCCACGCGGATGTGGTCGGCTGGCCGACCGGAGCCGCCGGCCGTGCCGCCGCCGTCTAGGCTCATGACCGACAGAGCGGCCCGGCGCTGCCGGTGATACCGCTAGCGGAAGGTTCGGCGCGCTGACGCCGTCTTCCACCACGATGGCACTGATTCGGCTGATTGCGCTCGTGTTGCTGACCGCGGCGGTGGCCACCGGCTGCGGTGGCGCCGGGAGCACGAGCTCAACCCCGACGACGGGCTCGACTCCCACGTCCGCCGGCAACCGCACCGCTGTCGTGCCCCCCTTTGCCTGGCTGCACCCGGGTCCGGCCCCGCCCGGCTGGTCGCAGGCACGCCTTCCCGGCTCGGTGGTGCTCAGTTATCCGTCGTCCTGGCGGCGGATCCACTCCGATCCCGGCACGGTCTCCGCCGCGCGAACCGAGCCGGGATCGGGCCGGATCGCGGACTACCTGAACGTGACGCCGCAACAAGGGGGGGAGACGCTCGGGAACTGGGCGAGATTTCGCCCGGCCCACAACGTGGAGGAGGGCGACAGCCACGTGCAGTTGCTGGCGGCGGCGCGCGGCCTGCATTTTCAAGACGGCCGTGGCAGCTGTGTGATCGACCGCTACCGCACCCCTGCGACCACCTACCAGGAGATCGCCTGCCTGGTCCGCGGCCCGCGCTCGGCGAGCGTGGTCGTGGCGGCCGGGCTGGCAGCGCGCTGGGCGCGCGATGCCCCAGCGCTCGAGCGCGCGGTCTCAGCCTTCTCCGCCTGACACTGGCGCCCACAAGCGAGCCTGTCGCACCGCTCACGCTGGTGGCCGAGCTTCGCTGGTAGCGTCCGACGCCGCCATGGCTCCCCGCGTAGTCCTCCTGCCCGGTGACGGGATCGGCCCCGAGATCACCGCCTCCGCCACCGAGGTCCTGAATGCCGTCGGCGCCGGGCTGGACTACGACGAGCGCCCGTTCGGCGGGGCCTCGATCGATGCTTACGGCAGCGCCCTGAGCGACGAAACGCTGAACGCCTGCCGGCAGGCCGACGCGGTGCTGCTGGCGGCGGTCGGCGGCCCCAAGTGGGATACCACGGATCCCGACATGCCCCGTCCCGAGCAGGGCCTGCTCGGGCTGCGCAAGGGCCTGGGCCTGTTCGCCAACCTGCGCCCGGTCAAGCCGATCCCCGCCCTGTATGACGCGAGCCCGCTCAAGCGCGAGGTGATCGAGCGAACCGACCTGCTCGTCGTGCGCGAGCTGACGGGCGGGATCTACTTCGGTGCGAAGACGCGCACCGAGGACCGCGCCTCCGACGACTGCGTCTACACGCGGGCAGAGATCGAACGGATCGCGCGGGTCGCCTTCAACACCGCGCGGTCGAGGGTCACCAGCGTCGACAAGGCCAACGTGCTCGAGACGAGCCGCCTGTGGCGCGCGGTCGTCCGCGAGATCCACGGCCGCGAGTACCCGAACATCGAGCTCGAGCATCTGCTGGTCGACAACGCGGCGATGCGACTCGTCGCCGCGCCCCGTCACTTCGAGGTGATCCTCACCGAGAACATGTTCGGCGACATCCTGAGCGACGAGGCCGCGATGCTCACGGGCTCGATCGGGATGCTTCCGAGCGCCTCCCTCGGTGACCGCAAGCCTGGCCTGTTCGAGCCCGTGCACGGGTCGGCGCCCGACATCGCCGGCACCGGTCAAGCCAATCCACTAGCCATGATCCTCTCGGCGGCGATGTTGCTCCGCCATGGACTCGGGATGGAGGCCCAGGCGGCGGCGGTAGAATCGGCCGTCGAACGAGCGCTGGCCGAGGGGCTGCGCACGCCTGACCTGGGGGGCACGGCAAACACCAAAGAGGCCACCCGGGCGATCCTCCAACACCTCTAAGGGAGTACAAGTGGAACAAGTCGACGTCATCTGGCACAACGGCGAAATGGTTGCCTGGGAGGACGCGAAGGTCCACGTACTCACGCACGGCCTGCACTACGGAACCGGGGTATTCGAAGGGATCCGCGCGTACTGCACCCAAAGCGGCACGGCGATCTTCCGCCACCACGACCATCTCGACCGCCTGTTCAAGTCGGCCGAGCTGTACTACATGCCGATCCCCTACACGCTCGAGGAGCTGCGGCAGGCCACACACGAGCTGATCGCGGCCAACGAGCTGCGCGAGTGCTACATCCGCCCGATCGTGTTCCGCGGCTACGGCCAGATGGGCCTGTTCCCGCTCGACGCGCCGGTCGAGGTGTCGATCGCCGTGTGGCCGTGGGGCGCCTACCTCGGCGAGGAGGGCAAGCAGCGCGGGGTGCGGGCCAAGGTGTCGAGCTGGCGGCGGATCCCGCACGACGCGCTGATTCCACACGCCAAGGCCTCCGGCCAGTACCTGAACAGCGTGCTGGCCAAGATCGAGGCCTCCAAGGCCGGCTACCAAGAGGCGATCCTGCTCGACTCGCGCGGATTCGTGTGTGAAGGCTCGGGCGAGAACATCTACGTCGTGCGCGACGGCCGGATCCTCACGCCGCCGCAGACCGCCGGCATCCTCGACGGCATCAACCGCAAGTCCGTGATCCAGATCGCCCGCGACCTGGGCTACGAGCTGATCGAGCGCGACCTGACCCGCGCAGAGCTGTACCTGGCCGACGAGGTGTTCCTCACCGGCACCGCGGCCGAGCTCGTGCCGGTGCGGGAGATCGACGATCACGCGGTCGCCGGCGAGGAGCCGGGCCCGATCACGCGCGAGCTCCAGCGCGTGTTCGACGACGCGCTTCACGGCCGCGACCCGCGCTACGCCGAGTGGCTGGACGTCGTCGCGGTGCCCACCAAGACGGCATGACTCACATCGAGCTCTACGACACCACCCTCCGCGACGGCATGCAGGGGGAAGGGATGTCGCTGTCCGCCCAGGAGAAGCTGCGGGTGGCCCATCGTCTCGACGAGCTCGGGATCGACCTGATCGAGGCCGGATTTCCTAGCTCGAACCCCAAGGAGATCGAGCTGTTTGACCTGCTGAGCCGTGAGCCGTTCGCCCATGCGCAGATTGCCGCGTTCGGGATGACGCGCCGGCGCGGGGCACGTGCCGAAGCCGATCCGGGCCTTCGCAACCTGGCCGACTCGGGCGCCCCCGTGTGCACGATCGTGGGCAAGACCTGGGGCCTGCACCTTCAGAAGGTGGTCAAGGTCGACCGGGAGGAGAACCTGCGGATGATCTCCGAGTCGGTCGCGTTTCTGGCCGCTCAGGGCAAGCGGGTCATCTACGACGCCGAGCACTTCTTCGACGGCTTCGCCGACGACCCGGCCTACGCGCTGCGGTGTCTTCTGGCCGCGGCCGACGCCGGCGCCGACACCGTCACGTGCTGCGACACGAACGGCGGCACGCTGCCGCACGACATCGCGGCGGCGATCGGGACGGTCCTCGCCGGCCTCGAAGCCTCCGGCGTCCGGATCGGAATTCACTGCCACGACGACGCCGGATGCGGGGTGGCTGGCACGCTCGCCGCCGTCGAGCGGGGCGCCGTCCACGTGCAGGGGACCATGAACGGCTACGGGGAGCGGTGCGGAAACGCCAATCTGGTGACGATCATCCCCAACCTCCAGCTCAAGCTCGGCTACGAGTGCGTGACCGGCGAGCAGCTCGCCTCCCTGACCCAGGCCGCGCATTTCATGGACGAGCTGCTGAACTTCACGCCCGACCCCGACCAGCCCTACGTGGGTCGCAATGCGTTCGCCCACAAGGGCGGCATGCATGTCGCCGGCGTCAACGTCGATCCGGCCACGTTCGAGCACGTCCACCCCGACGTGGTCGGGAACCGGCGCGAGCTCCTGATCTCCGAGCTCTCAGGCAAGGGCACGGTACACGCCCGTGCGCGCGACGCCGGGATCCCGCTGGGCGACGAGGAGGCCGGGCGGCTGGCCGAGCGGGTCAAGGAGCTCGAGCATCGCGGCTACCACTTCGAGGCCGCCGACGGTTCGTTCGAATTGCTGCTGCGCAAGGAGACCGGCGAGTACGAGCCGCTCTTTCGGCTGGAGTCCTGGCGGGCCATCGTCGAGAAGCGCGCCGATGGCCGCGTCGAAACCGAGGCCACGATCAAGATCTGGGTCGACGGCGAGCGCTATGTGCGCACCGCCGAGGGCAACGGCCCGGTGCACGCACTCGACCGGGCACTCCGGGACGCGCTGGTCGAGATCTACCCGCACCTGCGCGACATCGACCTGGTCAACTTCAAGGTCCGCATCCTGGACGAGACCAAGGGGACCGGGTCGGTGACCCGCGTGCTGCTGGATGCCTCCGACGGAGACCAGGTGTGGGGCTCGATCGGCGTGTCGGAAAACGTGATCGAGGCGTCCTGGGAGGCGCTCGTCGACTCGCTGGAGTTCGGGATGCGCGTGGCCGGCCGGCAGGCGCCGGACGAGGCGGCGTCCGCGCAGAGCTCGTGAGCGTGCGCGCGGTGCGTGACGCGATTTCGCTCGCGCGGCCCGTGCTGGGCGAGGCGGAGGAGCGACGGGTGCTCGAGGTGCTCCGCTCGGGCCGGCTGTCGTTAGGCCCGCTGCTCGGCGAGTTCGAGCGGGCGTTCGCCGGCAAGGTCGGCGCGGCGCATGCCAGCGCGGTTTCGAGCGGCACGGCGGGGCTCCACCTGGCGCTGCGCGCTGTCGGCGTCAAGGAGGGCGACGAAGTGGTCACTACGCCGCTGTCCTTCGTGGCCAGCGCCAACGTGGCCGTGTACGAGCGCGCCCGCCCCGTGTTCGCCGACATCGACCCGGTCACGTTGAACCTCGATCCGGAGGCCGCCGCCGCGGCGGTCACCGACCGCGCCACCGCGCTCCTCCCGGTCCATCTGTTCGGCTATCCGGCTGACCTGGCCGCGTTCGAGCGGATCGGGCTTCCGATCGTCGAGGACGCCTGCGAAGCGCTCGGCGCGAACGACGCCGACGGCATCCCGGTGGGCGGGCGGGGTCATCCGGCCGTGTTCGGCTTCTACGCCAACAAACAGCTCACCACGGGCGAGGGCGGCATGGTCGCGGTTGCCGACTCCGCCGCGAAGGAACGAATCGACTCCGAGCGAAATCAGGGCCGCGCGCCCGACATGGACTGGCTCGACCACGACCGGCTCGGGTTCAACTACCGGCTCTCGGAGGTGGCCTGCGCCCTCGGCCTGGCTCAGCTCGAGCGCCTGGATGACCTGCTGAGCGGTCGCGCCCGCGTCGCCGAGACCTACCGTCAGATGCTCCGGGGCGTCGAGGGACTCGAGCTCCCGTGCGAGGACACCGGTCGCATCCGCCGTGGCTGGTTCGTGTTCGTGGTCCAGCTTCCCCGCGACGTCGAGCGGGATGTCACGGTCCGTGCCCTGTCCGAACGCGGAGTCCCCAGCAAGCCGTACTTTCCGGCCGTCCATCTGATGACTTACTACCGCGAGCAGTTCGGCCACCGCGAGGGCGAGTTCCCCGTCTGCGAGGACGTGGCGGCTCGATCGATCGCGCTCCCGTTCTTTCCCGAGATGCGCGAGGGGCAGGTCGAGCAGGTGGCCGAGGCGCTGCGCGAAGTGCTCGGGCGGTAGCGATGTCGCGCTTCTCCGAGCCGCAGGACGATGCCTTCCGTGCGCTCAACGACTCGCTCTCCTTCGACTGGCGCCTCGGACCCTACGACGTACAGCAGTCGCGCGCGCACGCGGCGATGCTGGCCGCGCAGGGCATCATCTCAGCGGCCGAGGGCGAGGAGCTGCACCGCGCGCTAGACCAGGTCGAGCAGGAGCTGGGCGATGGCCGCTTCCCGTTCGCCGACGGCGACGAGGACATCCACATGGCGATCGAGCGCCGAGTCACCGAGCTAGCCGGCCGCGTCGGCGGCAAGTTGCACACGGCGCGCTCGCGCAACGACCAGGTGGCCACCGACGTCGCCATGTTCGTGCGCGCCCATACGCAGCAGGCTGTGCAGCAGACCGAACGGGTGGCGCGGACGCTGGCCGAGCTCGCCGCGGCGCACGTCGATTGGCCCATGCCGGGCTATACCCATCTGCAGCGCGCCCAGCCCGTCTACCTGAGCCACCACCTGCTGGCGTATGCCTGGATGCTTGTGCGCGACCGGGATCGGTTCTCAGCGGTGGTGTCGGCCACGGGCGTCTTGCCCCTCGGCGCCGGCGCGCTCGCCGGGGTCAACTTCGACACCGATCGAGAGCTGGTGGCGCGCGAGCTCGGCTTCGCCTCGGTGGCCGAGAACTCGATCGACGCCGTCTCAAACCGCGACTTCGTCCTCGACTATCTGGCCGCCGCCGCCACCTGCGCCACCCACCTCTCGCGGCTGGGGGCCGAGATCGTCCTGTGGTCGAGCGAGGAGTTCGGCTTCTGCGAGGTGGCCGACGCGTGGGCCTCTGGGTCTTCGATCATGCCCCAGAAGAAGAACCCCGACGCGGCCGAGCTGCTGCGCGCCAAGGCGCCGCGCGTCGCCGGCCACCTGGTGGCGCTCCACGGCGTGCTGCACGGCCTGCCGCTGACCTACAACAAGGACATGCAGGAGGACAAGGAGCACCTGTTTGACGCCGCCGACACGCTCGAGCTGTGTCTCGAGGCGGCGGGCGGGATGCTGTCGTCGATCCGTTTCCGGCGCGAGCGGCTGGCCGGCGCGGCGTCTGACGAGCTGCTGGCCGCCACCGACGTAGCCGACCTGCTGGTGCGGCGGGGCATGCCGTTTCGCGAGGCGCATGGGGTGGTCGCCGGCCTGGTGCGCAGCGCGATTGAGCAGGGCAAGCCGCTGTCCGAGCTCACCCCCGACGAGCTGACTCGGCACTCACCGCTGCTAGACGACGACTTCTACGCGCTGTTGCGCGACGGGGCTTGGCTCGAGACCAAGCGCTCCCGGGGCGCCACCAGCCTCG
>JAFAZZ010000314.1 GCA_019239375.1 Solirubrobacterales bacterium
GGGTCCTGGCCCAAGCGGTCTACAGCACAGCCCGCGGCGGCACCTGCGCGTTAGTCGGAGCGCCGGCGCTTGGGGCCGAGGTGTCCCTGGACATGAGCCAGATCCTCGGACTAGCGCGCACCGTGCGCGGAATCATCGAGGGCGAGCCCCGCGTCGGCATTCTCCGCGGACGTCTTGGCGACCGCATTGCCGATCCGAGCCGGACGCATCGAGCGTACCTGGGCCGCCCGAACTCCCTGGCGTCGGGCGCCCAATAGTGCGGAACCGCTCGCCCCGCATCTCCGCCCCTTGAGCACGGCGTCGTGACGCGGCTGTGTTGTCCCGCCCGATCTCGATGCCGTACAGACTCGACGGCTAAGCTGCTGGGAGTCCCAGTACGTTTGTGCTCAGTGGAGAGGAAGTCTGCATGCAATCTCGTGGATTGCCTTCGGGCATTCAGTTGCTATTCGTGGGAAGCCGTAGCCTTCGGAGGAGCCTCGCAAGCGGTCGCTCGCGCCTCGCGCTCGTACTGGTTGCAATAGCGGCGCTTGTTGCTGTGGTGGCCTCCCCGGTCGCGTCGGCGCGCCGGGTGAAGAAGCCTTTGTTCACCGAGTACGTGCTCCCGCACCCCGGTAGCAGCCCTAACTGGATCGCCAACGGACCCGATGGTGCGGTCTGGTTCACCGAAGGCGCCGGAAACAGGATTGGCCGCATCAATAGAGGCGGCGTCATCAGAGAGTTCGACATTCCGACGCAGAACAGCTCACCGAGTGGCGTCACTACCGGCCCGGACGGCGCAATCTGGTTCTCCGAGCGTGCGGCGAACAAGATCGGGCGGCTGGATCCTGCGACCGGTACCTTCCGCGAATTCGTCGTCCCCACAGCTGGCGCTTTTCCGTTCATCTTGACGACAGGCCCTGACGGCGCGATCTGGTTTACCGAATATCTCAGCGGAAAGATCGGGCGACTCGACCCGGCGGCGGGGACGATCACCGAATACACGATTCCCACACCTGACAGCAAGCCGGTCGTAATTGTGCGCGGGCCGCGCGACCAGCTGTGGTTCACGGAGACTGGAAGCGCGAACAAGATCGGCCGAATCAGCACGAGCGGCCAGTTCGCGGAGTTCCTCATTCCCACGCCAAATGCCGGGGCTGGCGGCCTGACGGTTGGTCCAGACCGGAACATTTGGTTTACCGAAGAGCTCGGCAACAAGATCGGTTACGTCGACCGCAGGACCGACGAGATCGTCGAGTTCAATGTGCCCCCAGCGGGCGCCCCGCCAACCGGCCTGGTCGTGGGTCCCAAGAAGCTGCTCTGGTTTGGTCAGACGGGTGTGGGCAACAACATCGGGAGCATCTCGCGCACAGGGGACGTGCACCTGTATCCGATCCCGACCCCGAACGCGACCGTGATCGGAATCGTCACTGGCATCGATCATGCACTCTGGTTCGGCGAGTCTGGCGCGAACAAGATCGGCCGCCTCTGCGTGACCAGTAGCTGCAAATAGCCAAGCTGCAGCTAACGCACACCATCAGCATCTGTTCCCTCGGGGCGGCGCAGTAGCGTTCGCGCCGGACGCTCCAAACCGCTCAGTGCAGGGCGGAGGGCATCGACAGGACTGAGGTCGGATCGTGGCGGAACCCCTGAGAGCCCGTACTTGCGCGGCTCGATCTGCGCGGTGTCGCGGTAGCTCGCCTGTTCATGGCTGTTCAAGCGGACTACGGTCGCGCCGGTGCTGCGCGAGTGGCGATCGACGCCAACCACGAGGCGGTCGTGACACGGTTCCTGCCGTACCAGTTCGCCGTCGGCTCAAGGGCAGCAGAGGCTGGACGGTCGGCGTGAAAACACTGCACCGATGCGGACCGCGGCTGCTCCGGGACAACCGGTCGGGACGCTTCCGGACGGGACGGCGTTCTTCGCCCCGCTCGGCCAGCTGATCCGCGACGGCGACGAGCGCGTCGTTTGCCATCTGTGTGGCCGGCATATGAAGATGCTGGGCGGCAACGCTGCCCGGCCTGTGCCGCCGCTCCTGCAAAGCCGTGCCAGACGCCCGCTGGGCGCATGATGAAGCAGCCGCACGTTGCCCGTCAGCGTCCGATGGTTCCAGGCCGGCCTTACGACCTGAGGCACAGCTTCGCGTCGCTGCTACTTCACGAGGGCCACTCGGTCATCTACGTGGCGCGCCAGCTCCGTCACGACGCGCGGCTCACTCTGAGCACCTACGGGCACGTCATCGACGAGCTCGACGATGTTCCGCGCATCGACGCCGAGGCGGCTATCGCCGAAGCTCGAGCCATGCTCGTCGGCACAGAGCGACCGACGCGGGAGTCGAGGGCGTGACCACGCGAGAGAGCAACGGACGGAGGGTGCATATAGGGTGCATCAGGTTGCGGTCACAGACGGTCTTCGGTCGACTTGCACGTCACAAAACCCGCCCGTATGCAGCCGGTTTGGCAATTGGAGAAGACTGGCCGTTACTCCTGCGTTTCTCTGATAAGGAAGAGGTCCCAGGTTCGAGTCCTGGATCGCCCACTGCGGTTCTCCCCTGCAGATTGCAGGTTTTATGCTGAGGCCGCGGCCGCGAAGGCTGTTTTGAAGGCCCAGCCTCCACGAGAATCACGGTGTGCTGCTTCTCGCGCGGCACGGCGAGACTCCCGACAACGAGGCTGAGCTGATCCTGGGCCGTCGCGACCCTCCGCTGTCCGCGCGCGGTCGCGAGCAGGCAACGCTACTCGCGTCGCGGGCCGTGGCCGCAGGCATACTCGCGATCTGGACATCGCCGTTGCTGCGAGCCCGGCAGACGGCGGCGGTCGTCGCTGTCGCGGTTGCCGTCGAGCCGATCGTCTTGGCCGAATTGATCGAGTCTGAGCGGGGAGC
>JAFAZZ010000416.1 GCA_019239375.1 Solirubrobacterales bacterium
ACCACCAGCCGCCCCGCCGAGGTTCGCTCAACCTCGGCCAGCCGCGCCTCGAGCGCGGCGAGTTCGGCCGTGCGCTCGAGCAGCATGCCGGCGCCGCCGCCGGTAGGGGCCCGCGATGCCGGCGCCGAGCCTTGCGGGTGCAGGTCAGGATCTTGCTCGAGGATCTGCGCCTGAAGCCGCCTGAGCACCGGCCCCGGCTCCAGGCCGAGCTCGTCCACCAGGTGGGTTCGAATCCGGCGGTAGGCCCGCAGCGCGTCGGCCTGCCGCCCGCAGCGATAGAGCGCGAGCATGAGCTGCTCGTGCACGTGCTCGCGCACCGGTTGCTCGGCGCTCAGCGCCTCGAGCTCGCCGACCACCGCCGCGTGGTCGCCCAGCTCGAGCTGCGCGTCGATCCGTTCCTCGAGCGCGTTTAGTCGAGCCTCGTCCAGGCGGGCAATCTCGCGCTGCGCGAATGCCTCGTACGCGAAGTCGGCGTAGGGCGCCCCGCGCCACAGCCCCAAGGCCTCTCGTAGGGCCTCATGCGCGCCGGGCGCGTCACCCTGCCGGCGGGCCTGGCGACCCAGCGTCAGGAGCAGCTCGAACCGGTCGACGTCGACGTCGGCGTGCTCGGTTTGCAGCAGGTAGCCGGTGGGGCGCGTGAGAAGCCGGCCTTCGCCGAGCGCTTTGCGCAGATTCGACACGTACACGTGGATGGTGTTGGGCGCGCTCGGCGGCGCGCGCTCGCCCCAGAGCTCCCGGACCAGCCGCTCACTGGAGACGATCTCGCCTCGGTGCAGGAGCAGGAGCGCGAGTACCGAGCGCTGCTTGGGGCCGCCCAGGGCAAGTTCTCGACCCTGATCGTCGACGACCTCAAACGGCCCGAGAACCCCGAAATGCATTAGGCAGCGTTCCCCTGGCTGGCGTCCGCCGGGCAAGCGTACCAGCTGGCCATGGGCTCCCTTTAAGGCACCTTCAAGGGAGCCTTCAGACCTGCCGGCGACACTCTCGCGGCGGATGCGACGGACGACCTCGAGTGCACTCGAATTGCTCCCACCCCGGGCTTCGGCCAAAGCGCCGGCGCTCGACGAGGTTGTGCGAGCGCGGTTTCGCGACGGTGACCCTGAAGCGGTCCGGGCCGTCTACGGGGCCTACGGGCGGCTCGTGTATGCGGTCGCGCACAGGGTGCTCCGGGACCGCGGGTTGAGTGAGGAGGCGATGCAGGAGACATTCGTGAAGGCCTGGCGCGGCGCCCGGAGGCTGGACCCAAGCCGAGAGCTCGGGCCGTGGCTGATGACCATCGCAAAACGGGTGGCAATCGATCTTCACCGCCGCGAGGCCCGTCGCCCCCGGCGGCTCGAGTCATTCCCGACCCACGATCGGGCGCTCGTCTCACCGCGGCCGTCCATCGAGTACCTGCATGACATCTGGGAGGTCCGCCGCGCCATCTCGGCGCTGCCGGACGCGGAGCGTGAGGTGGTTCGATTGCAGCACCTCGAAGGGCTCGCGCACGCGCAAATCGCCGAACGGCTCGCCCTACCGCTCGGCACCGTGAAGTCCCGCTCGTTTCGCGCCCATCGTCGTCTCGCCGCGGAGCTCGAGGACACGCGCGCCGATCGCGGCCACGCGGCGAAGTGCCCGCAGCACGAGAACCGAGTGCCAGGTGCGCCCGTACTGGTTTGTGAATGACCCGCTGAGAACGACCAAGAGGGGCAGCAGTGAACGGGACCGGGAGCATCACGTCAGGCACGCCGAGGCGCCACCGCGAGACCAAGGAGCAATCCGTAGCGATCGTCGGCGCGGGACCGACCGGGGTGATGCTGGCGATCGAACTCGCTCGCCGCGGCGTGAACGTACGCGTGCTCGATCGGCTGAGCTCGCCTCCGACGGAGTCGCGGGCAACGGGCATCCACGCCCGGACGCTGGAGATCTTCCGCCAGCTCGGACTCGTCGAGGAGTTCCTCGCCGTTGGCCAGCGTCTCGACGGATTCGCCTTGCACACGCAGCGCCGGCGGCCGGTGCGCGTGCGGTGGGCCGACCTCGACACGCCATACCCGTTCCTGCTCAACCTGCCTCAGGCGCTGACCCAGCGAATCCTCGATCGGCACCTCGAGAGCCTTGGCATCTCGGTCGAGCGCGGAGCGGAGGTGACCGACGTGCGCCAGGACGCGGAGCACGTCGAACTGAGCGTCGCGCGCGTCGGCGGCGAGGGGCCGCAAACCGTTACGGTGGATTGGGCGGTCGGCTGCGACGGCGCGCACAGCATCGTCCGCCGCCGCCTCGGCGTCTCGTTCGACGGCGACGACTACGGGCAGGACTGGCTGATGGCCGACCTCAACCTGGACCCGGCGCCACCGCGTGATCACTTTCACATCCACCTCCACACGCCCGTCGCGTTCGTCGCGCTGCCGCTGCCCTCGGGCCGTTTCCGGATCTTCCTGCCGCAGGTGCCCAACCGCGCCGCTGCCCCGCGCACGGCCCCCGATATGGACGAGATCAAGCGCCTCGCCGCGGTGCGGGGACCAGCCGGGCTGAGCCTGAGCGATCCGGACCTACTCGCCGCGTTCCGCTGCTACCGGCGCTCGACGCCGACGCTGCGACACGGCCGGGTGCTCGTCGCGGGCGACGCCGCGCACATCCATACACCGGCCGGCGGACAGGGTCTGAACACCGGGATGCAGGACGCCTTCAACCTCGCCTGGAAGCTGGCGCTCGTGGCGCAGGGTCAGGCTCCAGTGGCGCTGCTCGACTCCTACCAGGCCGAGCGGCTCCCGGTCGCCGCTGGCGTGCTCGCCCTGTCTCACGCCATGGTGAGCGCGTTCAACGTTCCGTCGGCGCGCCGGCGCTGGCTGCGGGACCGGATCCTCCCTGCGGCCGTCGCGGTCCCGCCGCTCCGGCGCAGGTTCACCAATCGGATGGCCGAGCTGTCGATCAATTACCGCGGGGGCCCGCTCACCGACTCGAGGACGGGACCATGGCGCCGCGGGCTGGAGCCCGGCGAGCGCCTCGTGGACGCGCCTTGCCTGACGAGCGAGGGGCTCCCCACCTCGATGCTCGGTCTGCTCTCGACGCGGCACACGCTGTTCATCTTGGCCGGCGAGCGCCCCGACGCGCATGTGGTGCAAGCGCTCGTCGCCCAGTTCAGCCGATTCGGCGAACTGCTCGAGCCGGTCATCCTCAGCCGTCAGGGTCTCGCTGATCACGGGCAGGGCGCCACCGACCCCAACCTGCGCGTTCACGACCGCTATCGGGCCCGCGGCGGAAAGCTGCTACTCGTTCGACCTGACGGCTATCTCGCCGCCGATGCCGCGCTCCGGGATCCCGGAACCGTCGAGCGATACCTGCTGCAGCTGACCGGCCGCGCGTCGTCCAACGGCGCGACCCCGGCAAACGGCGCGCGTTCTACAGCGGCCGCCGCACCCCTACCTCATCGAGGTGGGCGAGCAGGTCGTGCGGGTCCTCGTAGACCCTGAAGGCTCCCGCGTAGATGAGCTCCTCGCGCCCATAGCCACCCGACAGCACGCCGATGCCAAGCGCCCGGGCGCGCCGCGCGGCGAGCAGGTCCCACACGCTGTCGCCGACCCCGATGCTGTCGCGGA
>JAFAZZ010000518.1 GCA_019239375.1 Solirubrobacterales bacterium
TATACCTACCATTTGGTATGAAGCTTAGACGATGGTAGCACGGGAATCGACAATCGAGAGCCCAAAGATCGGACAGACGATCACGTTCCTCGCTACCACACGAGATACTGGTGGCGCGGAGCTGGTGATCGAAGCTCGAATGCGCCCGGGCGCGTTCATACCTCTGCACCGGCATCTCTTGCAGGAGGAGACGTTCGAGGTGCTCGCCGGAACCGGAAGCTTCACCGTCGGCGGCGCGCGGATCATCGGACGAGCAGGCGAGCGGGTACGCGTACCCACTGGCGTCACACACCGGTTCGGCAACCGCTCGCGCGAGGAAGTTCTACTCCCCGCGAGGTTGCGACCCGCGCTACGGACCGAGGAACTGTTCGAGCGGCTGTTCCGGCTCGGAGCGCAAGGGAAGGCCAACAAGTGGGGCGCGCCGAGCCCGCTCACCACCGCCCGGCTGATCCGCGAATTCCGTGATGAGTTCCTCTACCTCGCCACCGTTCCGGTGTGGCTGCAGCGAATGCTCGCCGGGCCGCGCCCGTGAAGCTCTACGTCTGCTGGGGCACCTTCCAAACCTTCGGCCCGGGGCACCCATGCCGGAACGCTCTAGATGCGCTGAGAGCCGCCGGCCACGACCCGGAAGTCATTCGCAGCTATGGCTGGGGGTTGCTGCCAGCCGCGCTGAACCGCTCCGAAGGGCGACGCCTGGCGCGAGAAGCGACCGGGAAGTCGTGGATCCCGCTGCTTCTCACAGACCACGAAGTCATAGCCGGCAGCAAGAACATCACGGCCTGGGCGGCACAGCACCCTGGCTGCGAGAACGCCGAGCTGTGATCCACCTCAAGCAGGGCATGCCCGGAGGGTTCGGGTGACTGCGGAGCCTCCTTGGAGATGATCGCTGTGCGCGCAAGCCTTCGAGTTGAAGCGCTCAGCAAAACGCGTTCGATACCGCCAGCCCAGAGGTTGGCTCCAAGCCGCGGTGAGTGAGATCGGCGTGCGCGGCCGACCGCGGACCAAGCTGCGCAGGCTGGGCCTCGCTGCCATACTCCTGCTCCTGATCCAGGCCGCCGTGGGGATGGTCGTCAACCTGTATGTGGCGATCCCTATCCGTCATCCTGGAGCGCACCCGTCTGGCTATTTCGGCGGATCGCTACGCAGCGTCATCTGGGCGATCACTCATGGGGCCCCAGCGCTCGCGGTTCACGCAGCGCTCGGAGTGGCGCTCGTGTTCATCGTGATCGGCATCGCGATCAACGCGCTCCGGCTCCGCAAGCGCGTAGGAATAGTGGTCTGGTCAACCATCGCTGCTTCCGTGGTCATCGGAGCCGGCTTCAACGGGGCCAGCTTCCTCGACTTCAACGACAGCACCAGCTCGCTCATCATGGCGCTGCTCGCCTTCGCCGCCGTCGCCTGCTACTCAGTCGTGATGTTTCTTCTCGCCGGCGCACCACCCAGCAGCGAATAGCCGGCGTCCGAGCACGGCGTCCAACACGACGCCGAAACTGCCCGCGCCAGTGCGAACGCGGGACTCTGCCTGTCCGCCGGCCGTCACTCCGCTTCTCGCCAACGGCGAGACTGCGAGTGCTGGACTAGGTCTAGTTCGGCGGGACGACTGCTAATCGCGCGAACAGGCCGGTTGACGGAGGGAACCCCCCATCCCCAGCCTCTCACATCGCCGTAGCCGAAGCCTGCGCCCGTCACGTCGGTAGAAGTGGTGTAGCGGGCGCCTGGTAGGTCGATGACCGCGAGGGTCGGCCACCGTGGCGCCGAACTCGTCGTCTGTTCCGCAGTCGACGTGAAGGAGACACCACGATGGCCGATGGTCAGAGGATGACGGTTGCCGATGTCGTCGCGCAGGTGCGTGATGGGCGGCTTGAGGATTTCGTCAGGGAGGCGGTCGCGCTGGTCGCCCGCGAGCTAATGGACGCCGAGATCAGCGATGAGATCGGGGCTGCGCTCGGCGAGGTTGCACCCGAGGTCAGGTCGACGCACCGTAACGGGTATCGCCCGCGGGCATGGGAGACCAGGGTCGGGGAGATCGAGCTGTCGATCCCGAAGAAACGATCGGGCAGCTCGTACTTCCCGAGCTTCCTGGAGCCGCGCCGGCGCTCGGAGCAGGCGATTATCGCGGTCGTGTTGGAGGCGTACGTGAACGGCGTCTCGACCCGCAAGGTCGATCGTCTGGTCGAGCAGCTGGGGATCGATGGGATGACCAAGGACCGGGTCTCGGCGCTCTGCCGGGCGTTGGACGAGCAGGTCGAGCTGTTCCGCCAGCGGCCCCTGGAGGGCGCCTACCCGTATCTGTGGTTGGACGCCAAAGTGGTCAAGGTCAGAGACCGCGGCCGCGTCGTCTCGAAGGCGGTCGTCGTCGCGTACGCGGTGCACGAGTCCGGGGTGCGTGAGGTGATCGGCCTGGATGTCGGTGAGGTCGAGTCGGGCGCGTTCTGGACCGAGTTCCTGCGCTCGCTCAAGAAGCGCGGGCTCGACGGTGTGCGGCTGGCGATCTCCGACCAGCACGAGGGGCTGAAGGGCGCGATCGCCCGCGTGCTGGGCTGCCCATGGCAAAGGTGCACAGTCCACTTCACCCGCGACATGGTCATGCACTGCCGGCGCGATCAGCGCGGGCTCGTCGCGGCCGCGCTCAGGGAGATCTTCAACGCCGAGAGCGACGAACAGGCCAAGGACAGGGTCACGCACGTGCTCGAACGGCTCAAGAACGTGGCGCCGAAGGTGTGCACGCTGCTCGAGGCGGCCGAGGAGGACCTGCTCGCGTTCTACCGACTGCCCTCAGAGCACTGGACCAAGCTCCGCAGCACGAACCCGTTGGAGCGGGTCAACAAGGAAATCGGCCGCCGCTCAGACGTCGTGGGAATCTTCCCCAACGACACCGCGGTGATCCGGCTCGTCGGCGCGTTGCTCTCCGAACAAAACGATGAGTGGCTGGTGCAGCGCCGCTACCTGTCGGTCGAGTCGATGGCACTGATCCTGGCCGACCCCAGCGAGCCCGCGCCGGCCCAGGTCGAGCAGGAGGTACCCAGTCTCACCGCCGCGTGAACCGCGATCGGGCCCTCTGGGCCCGATCCAGGACAGCGGCGTCGAACCGCGGCGCGTCCTGAGCCGATCTAAGGCCCTCCGACGAACGCCCGCGACCGATAGCACCCCCAAATCGAGGCGCGCACGCGCGCGTGGGCACTCGCCCTCGCCCTCATGGCTCGCCCCGGGGCTCGCCCTTCGGTCTCGGTCTCGCGCCAACACGCGCGTCTTCCCCTCCCCACACCAGGCAACAAGGGAGGTGAGCACCCTCATCCCGGTCTGAGCCGCCACCCTCGCCGACGAGCTCTACCCGTTACACCACGAAATCCGACTTGACTCTTCGACGGGCCAAGCCCAGCATCCCGTTCAGCCCAGGAGCGAGGTCGAGCGAGCGAAATCCCACCATCCGTGAGAGCGGAAGCCTGCGCTACGGCCACCTTCGACGCCGCCTCGCGCTTCTGAGCAGGACCAGTCGTCTCGGTCGCCCCGCCGTCCAGAGCGATGCGTGTCCAACGTGAACGACGGCCTCCTCGTTCTCCA
>JAFAZZ010000524.1 GCA_019239375.1 Solirubrobacterales bacterium
AGGCCGTCAATCAACCGGCCGGACCGCCACCCCGTCCGAAGCCAGCTGCGCCTTCGCCTCGGCCACCGTGTGCTGCCCATAGTGGAAGATCGATGCGCAGAGCACGGCGTCCGCGCCGGCCCGGACCGCGGCGCTCAGATGCTCCAGGCGCCCCGCTCCGCCCGACGCGATCACCGGCACCGCCACGACGCCGGCGACGGCCGCGGTCAGCGCGAGGTCGTAGCCGGCGGCGGAGCCGTCGCGGTCCATGCTGGTGAGCAGGATCTCACCCGCTCCGCGTTCCACTCCTTCCCGCGCCCACTGCACCGTGTCACGCCCCGCGGGGGTGCGCCCGCCGGCCACGTAGGCCTCCCAGGAGGAGTCGCCGCGGGCTTTGGCGTCGATCGCCAGGACCACGCACTGGGCGCCGAACACCGCCGCCAGCTCGTCGATCAGCTCAGGCCGGGCCAGCGCCGCTGAATTGACCGAGAGCTTGTCGGCGCCGGCGTCGAGCACCGCCTGCCCATCGGCGACCGAGCGGATGCCGCCGCCGATCGTGAACGGGATGAACACATCGTCGGCGGTCCGGCGGGCCAGCTCGACCACCGTTTCGCGCTTGTCGGAGGTCGCGGTGATGTCGAGAAACACGAGCTCGTCGGCACCGGCGTCGTCATAGCGACAAGCCAGCTCAACCGGATCGCCGGCGTCGCGCAGATCAACGAACCCGACGCCTTTGACCACGCGGCCGGCGTCGACATCCAGGCAGGGAATCACCCGCTTGTAGTGCATTTAGTGGCCCATGTCGTCGAGCGCGGCCTGTCCTTCGCCGACCGTGAACCTGCCCTCGTACAACGCTTTGCCGACGATCACGCCGCTGAGATTGACCTGCCGCAGCTCGACCAACGCGCGCAGGTCGTCCAGCGAGGACACGCCGCCGGAGTACGTGTAGGTGCCCCGCACGGTCTCGGCGACGCGCCGGGCGCCGTCCAGATCGGGCCCCTGGAGCATTCCGTCGCGATCGATGCTCGAGTACACGAACCGATGGACGCCGCGGGCGCTCAGGTGCTCGATCACCGCCTCGAGCGGGATATCGGTCTGCTCGGTCCACCCCGCCCCGGCCACGCGGCCGCCCCGCACATCGACCGACACCACCACGCGATCGCCGAACTCGGCCACCGCCTCGTCCAGGAAGTCGACGTCTTTGTAGGCCGCGGTGCCGAGGAGCACGCGTGCCGCGCCCGCGTTGATCACCTCCCTGACCGACTCGATCGTGCGTAGGCCGCCGCCGACCTGCGCCGGCACCGGCACCCCGTCCGTGATCCGCCTGACCTGCTCCAGGTTGACCAGCCCGCCGCTCCGCGCGCCGTCGAGGTCGACCACGTGCAGGGCGCGGGCACCAGCTTCGACCCACCGCCGCGCCGCGTCGAGCGGATCGGCGTCGTACACGGTCCTCTGGTCGAACTCTCCGCGAGTCAGGCGGACGGCCTTCCCCTCGAGGATGTCGACCGCGGGGAGCAGGATCATGCGCGCGCACCGACCACGCTCGCGCACACCCCGACGAATCCCTGGAGCATGCGCAGCCCGCGCCGCGAAGACTTCTCGGGATGGAACTGGACGCCGAACACGGCGTCGCGGCTTACGATCGTCGCGAACCGCTCGCCGTACTCGGTGGTGCCGATCACCGTGTCGGGATCGTCCGGCCGGGCCGCGAACGAGTGGACGTGGTAGAACGGACAACCGGCGCCGGGCAGCTCGACGGTCAGCGGCGACGCACGCTGGAACCGCACCTCGTTCCAGCCGATGTGCGGGATGCGCAGCCCGCGGCCGTCCAGGCCCCTCACCTCGCCCGAGATCAGGCGAAGCCCCGCCGCGCCGCCCATCTCCTCCGAGGCGTCGAAGAGCAGCTGCATCCCGAGGCAGATGCCGAGCAGCGGCACACCGTCGGCGACGCGCTCGCCGATCAGCTCGTCGAGCCCGAGGTCCCGGAGGTTGCGCATCGCCATGGGAAATGCGCCGACACCAGGCAACACCAGGCCCTCCGCGGCGCGCAGCTCGTCGTGGTCGCGGGTGATCGCGGCATGAGCTCCGACGTGCTCGAGCGCCTTCTGGACCGAGCGGCGGTTGCCCATCCCGTAGTCGATGATCGCGACGCGGGTCATACCAGCGTCCCCTTGGTACTGGGAACGCCGCGCTCGGTCGGATCGACGGCCACGGCGGCCCGCAGCGCACGCGCCAGCGACTTGAACGACGCCTCGATCATGTGGTGGGCGTTGGTGCCGCGCTCAACAGTCAGGTGCATGGTCAGTTTGGCGTTCAGCGCCAACGCGCGGAAGAACTCCTCGACCAGCTCGTGGTCGAAGTTGCCGATCGCCCCCGGCGGCAACGTGGCGTCGAAGGCGCACAGGCCGCGGCCCGAGACGTCGACCGCACACGCGGCGCGTGCCTCGTCCATCGGCACCGTGGCCTGGCCGAACCGGCTGATGCCGGCTCGGTCGGCGAGGGCCTCGTCGAGCGCCTGCCCGATGCAGATCCCGACGTCCTCCACCGTGTGGTGGGCGCCGGTGTCGAGATCGCCCTTGGCCCGGACGACCAGGTCCAGGTGCCCGTGGCGGGCCAGGAGGTCGAGCATGTGGTCGAAGAACCCTACCCCGGTGTCACGCTCGCCGGCGCCGCCCCCGTCGAGCTCGAGGCTGACGTGTATCTCGGTCTCGGCCGTCTTTCGGTCGATCTGCGCGGTGCGGCTCATCGCGAGCCATTCTCCCGGACGCGTGCCTCCATCGACCGCGCGTGCAGCTCGAAACCCTCGGCCCGGGCCAGCGGCGCGGCCGATTTCGCCAGCTCGGCGGCATCGCCGATATGCACCTCACTGAAGCGCCGAACGAAGTGATGGGGGCTGAGCGCGGAAGCGAAGCGGGCCGCGCCGTTGGTGGGCAGGATGTGGTTGGAACCGGCGATGTAGTCGCCGAAGGCGGTGCCCGCGCTCGCGCCGACGAACACACATCCAGCAGTAGTGACGCGATCAGCGAGCGCCTCGGCCCCGACGCCCACGAGCTGCAGGTGCTCGGGCGCGAACGCCTGCGCCACGGCCAGCGCCTGCTCGAGATCGGTGCTCGCAACCACGCACACCACCGCGCCGGTTGCCTCCCCCTCGCCCAGCCGCGCCTCCAGCGCGGTCAGGAGTTCCGGCGCGTCGGACACCGCGATGACTAGGGTGCCAGGACCGTGCTCGGCCTGGGCGAGCAGGTCGAGCGCCAGCGTGGCCGCGTCGGCGTCGTGGGTGGCGATCGCGAGCAGGTCGCTCGGTCCGGCAAAGCCGTCGATCCCGACCTGGCCGAACACCTGCCGCTTGGCCTCCTGCACGTACAGGTTGCCCGGCCCGACGATGACGTCGACCGGGCTCACCGACGCGGTCCCGTAGGCGAGCGCGGCGATCGCCTGCGCGCCGCCCATCCGATAGACGGTGCTCGTGCCGGTGAGCCGGGCCGCGGCCATGACGACCGGGTCGACCTCGCCGTCCTCTCGCGGCGGCGTACACACCGCGATGTGCTCGACACCAGCCAGCCGCGCCGGAACCACGCCCATCACCACCGTGCTCGGGTACGGGGCCCGCCCGCCGGGGACGTAGACGGCGGCGCGACGGACCGGCGCTTGGCGCAGCACCACGCGAGCCGACCCGAGTTCCACCGACTCGGGGAGGCGGCGCTGCCAACCGATGCTCGCCGCCTCGACGTTCTCGATGGCGCGGAGGATCCCGTGCTCGACGTCGCGAGCCAGTGCGGCCGCCGCGGCCTCGAGCTCGTTCTCGGAGACGACCAGCGGCCGTGCCTCGTTCCCCGCCGTATCGAACCTGCGCGTGTAGTGGCGCAGTGAGTCATCGCCGCCGGACCGGACCGAGGCGATGATCCCGGTCACGTCGTCGCGCACCGACTCGGGCGCAGGGATCAGGGCACGCAGCGCGGCGGCCGTCTGCGCCGGGTTCCCGCCGGCGGTCAGGCGCTCACACCGCATCGAGTCGCTCTAGCAGCGCGACGATCGCCTGCGCCTTCAGCTTGTGCGAGACCGGATTCGCAATCAGACGGGCGGTGCTGCGGGCGATCTCCTCGCGCACGACGAGGCCGTTCTCCCGCAGCGTGGCGCCGCTCGCGGTTAGGTCCACGATCCCCTCAGCCAAGCCGGTGAGCGGCGCGAGCTCGACCGAACCCTTGACCTCGACGATCTCGGCCTGACGCCCGGTCTCCAGGAAGTACCGCGTCGCGATGCGGGGGTACTTGGTGGCGATGCGCATCACGCCGAGACGGCGGAGGGCCTCGGCCGCCGGATCGGTACCGGCCACGGTGGCCAGCACCATCGTGCAGTGTCCGTAGCCGAGGTCAACCAGCTCGTAAAGCTCGCGCTCTGACTGCTCGAGTAGGACGTCCTTGCCCGTGATGCCGAGATCGGCCGCCCCGGCCTCGACGTAGGTGGGGACGTCGGAGGGGCGCATGGTGATGATGCCGGCGCGCTCGAACAGGAGCCTCCGGTCGTTCTCGCGAACGTCTTCGGTGGAGACACCGAGCCGGTCGAGGAGGTCGAGCGTGCTCATGAACAGGGCTCCACGTGGGACGGCGACCCGGAGTTCGCTCACTTCCGCCGCTCCTCGCTGGTTAGTGCGATGTGCATCCGCTCGACGTTGAGGGAGAAGCCGACGGCCGGGAGCGGCCGCCCGAACTGCCCCAGGAGCTCGTCGTATCGTCCACCGATGCCGACTGGGACGCCGTAAGCCGGGTCGTAGACCTGGAACACCGCGCCGGTGTAGTAGCCAAGGCCGCGGACCAGGCCGAAGTCGAAGATGATCCGTTCGGCGACTTCAGGAGCGAGCCGCGCGTGCACGGCGCGCATCCCCGTGACGGCATGCTGCAGCGGCCCTGAGGAGGCCTGGAGCACTTCCGGCCCGCCGCGGGTCTGCGGCACCACGAGGAGCAGTCTCGCGTCCTCGTCGCTGATGCCCAGCGCGCGGATCTCGTCCTGGAGACCGACGAAATCGCCGTCGGCCAGCTCGGTGAGGATGCGCTCGCGCCGCTCCTGGTCTTGGATGTTCAGCCGATCCAGCAGAGCTGGATAGAGCGCGGCGTCGCCGAGCCCGACCCGGTAGGTCTGCAGACCAGCCGCGTCGAGCGCGTTGCACAGCACGGTCAGGACCTCGACCGTCCCCCCCGGGCTCTCGGCGCCGATCAGCTCGATTCCGGCCTGGAGGAACTCTCGGGACTGTCCGCGCTGCGGCCGTACGCCGCGGTAGGCGTGGGCGAAGTAGCAGAAGCGCAGCGGAGGCTGGGCCTCGGGGTAGCGCGTCGCGACGAGCCGTGCGATCGGGACCGTCATGTCGGAGCGGAGCACGAGCACGTTTCCGTGCTCGTCGAACACGCGGTACGCGGGGCGGCCGGAATCCATGCGGGCGCGCGTGAACGTGGCCTCGTATTCGAGCGCCGGCGTGTACACCTCGCCGTAGCCGGCCTGCTCGAACACCGCCCGGACGCGATCGGTCATCGCGCGCAGTTCGCGCATCTCGTCGGGAAGGAAGTCTCGCGTTCCGCTGGGAATGCGATCGACCATCTACGGTCTGCGGTTCAGGCGGAGGTCGGTTTGGCCGGGTGCCGCGCGCCTTCAGACCATGACGGGCACGTCATCCTCGCGCTCGATCCGTGCGCCGAGATCGCGCAGC